>DATETJ010000008.1 GCA_035283685.1 Candidatus Bathyarchaeia archaeon | reverse complement strand
AAACAGCTTTGTCGCATAATCGAACTGTGGACTTGGCTCCATGTTGAACATCAGCCGAATCAAATGGTTACAGACCACAGACTCCACGAGTCTACTCCTATTCTCAGAATACTTAAGAAAATCTACAGCCTCTTGAAAAGGATCCTTTCTACCAAAAGCCCACCACCGCAAAGCATGGAAAATGAACGGGTCATTGAAGTAGACCTTCTTCGCCTTCTTGTAATAGGGCACGCCTTTGTCTCTGTTAAGCTGGTGAACATAAGAAACCACAAAACTATTCTTAAGTGCATCAACATACCAGCGAACAGTGTCATGCGTAGATATTTCAGTTTCCTCTTTCAAAGCATTCCAACTAACTTGAGAAGACATAGTCTCCGTTAGCCGCTGCGTAATCTGTCTCAAGAACGCCTCATTGCCACCCCATCTGGAAATGTCCCTCAAGATCAAACTCACATAGTCACTGTAGACAACAACCGGAATAGTTCCCTCCGAAACATGCTCGTTTACGGCCCGTGGGACTCCACCAGTGACAAGATAATCGTCAAGAAAGCCCTGCAAATCCTTAAGATGCGGCTCGAGAGTACGAAAGCTACGAGGTATCTTTCCTTCTGACAAATCACGCAGCAACATTGATCTGTTTCGTATCGAAAGAAGCCTCAGATCCCGAAGAACCCTTAGCACTTGGACACTACGCGTCTCTACATACTCAGAGAACTTGGCAGCCAGAAAAACCTTATCTGGAATGTTGTCTGCAATCTTGTCGACTTCGCCTCGCCTTCCAGCAAGAGTCTCAGTAGCTTTCTCCAAGTCGAGACCATGCGAACCGGTGAGCACAACTAAGCATCTGCTCAATTTGCCGATGTCATAAAGATACTTGATAGAACGTTGCCAATTTTTGACAGCAGATACCTCGTCAAGAAACAGATACAACCTATCCTTGGAAAATCTCCGAGCCCAATCCACATACTCACTGATTATAGAGCTCAACTTCGCGAAGCTGTCAACTTGGTCACAAGCCCAATAGAAAACACGGCGTGCGTCAACTCCACTCCTCAAAAGCTCTCTTATCTTAAGTCTGATCAGCGTTGTCTTGCCAACCTGTCTCGGTCCACGCAGACTGTAAACAACGTTAGCATCCCAACAGAAAGTCTCACTGATCCTCGGTCTCCACTTGAAAGACGAGTTTTCCCACGCCAAGATAAGCCCATCAGCTCTAATAGCAGTCTCATCTCTCCACCAAGGATTCTGATCACTAAGCTCAGACAAAGCCATAAGGATTCCCACGTATTTCACTAGCAAGCCATTTATAAATGACTTGCGATTAGAGTAGCAAGATCTTTATAAAAAGAAAAAACAATCGCGCGCCAGCCTAGCCGACCACGCGTTCGACGAATAAAGCACGCGCTCTCCCAATAGTCGCAACTAAAACCGCGGCAATAGTCGCGACTATAGCTGGCAGGGAAACAACTTGAATAGCTTTAACCAGTGCGCCACGCTTAGTTTGAACTATGCCAAGGAAGAAGCCCTTTGCCAAAAGACCCACAACGGACCTCAGAAGGCGCTTAGCCAATCCAACCACAATAACGTCTTATCGATGACTTCCTTCTCCCTGCCTTGAAACACATGATTACCTATTGCTTCTTCCATCCGTTTTGGCTCTTGGTTAACGGATTCAATAACAACCAGTTCTTTAGGTCCCTTAGCCGCTTCATAATCCCACCTTGCCTCCCAGCCCTCCCCACACTAAACAACCATCAAACCAACAACCGACAAAATCACAACAAAAACCGATATAACCCCTTCCCCCTGCACGCCATAAATCTTTAGTAACTGTGAACACACACTAGAAGATGAGCATAAAAGCTTCAACCAGCCACAGGGGTCCAGTTGTGCCAGAAAACGTCTACCAAGCTCCACAAATAAGTCCGCAGGAATACGAGAAATTCCGCGGAAAACACGTAGCCCTCCACAAAGGGAAAATCATAGCTGACGGAAACAACTCCGTAGAAACACTGCAGAAAGCATTGAAAACCCATCCAAGATTGAAGCCAGACCAAATCGCCCTCTTCTACATCCAAGTCGCAGACGTGCTGATAACATCTGAAACAGAAACCGCTTCCACAACATTGCAGCCAACATAAAAGAAGTAGTCAACGCACACGCGGCGCAGACTACTACTTCTAAACCTACTCCGCCACCAACATCCAAAAAGTTGTTGCAGCAAACTCTTCAACGTCAACAACAACTTCAAAACACACAGCCACACGCCCACAAGCAGAACGTCGGTATTATTACTTGTTCCAAGCGGAAATTAATAACACATGAAAATTCAAACCGCTACAAACAGTTTGCGTCTGCATGTTCAATCTGCAACTGTCCAAGCACAACCCGCAACACTGGTAGAAGAAGGTATAAGGGGCATAACGCCTTCTTCTCTTGAAATTTCTCTTCCCACAAAGCCCCGTCAACATAGGCAAACGTCACGCTTACCAACATTAAACGTCACGCTTAGCAACATTGAACGTCACGCTAAAACACGAGTAAACAGAGCCAAAAACACCATACAGAAACCGAATCAGCGCCTCAAACACAAACAGAAAAGTAGAACTTTCACCACAAAAAAAATTTTCCAAACTCATACTAATAGACTATGGCTGTTCCTTAAGCCACTGCGTAGCCTTCGTAAACAAAGGACTGGAACTCAAGTCAATAATAGGCATCATAATCTTCTCCTTAGTCTCAATTATAGGACGATAATCAGGCATAACCGCAAAACCCACAAACGCCCAAAAAACCTTCTTCTCATCAATCAAAGCCCTAGTCGCCAACTCAGTGCTACTCGCCAAAGGATAATAAAAAAACGCAACACCATTCGCCCAATAAAGCCCAGTGGACTTACCACCAGCAGCCACATTCAAAAAACGAGCCAACTCATCAGACGACTTAAAACGCATATACTCCATAACGACAACCTGCTTAAAAGGCTCATAAGAAATCAAAACGTCATCCTTCAACCTCAAACCCACCTAGCCACAAACCTATCCAACTCTGAATATCAACCTCATCTATTATAGTTTACCATCCAACCCCAAAAACCACACAACACAAAAACCAACAGCAAAAAACAACTAGAAAATCACACCAAGGTACTTACCGTTACACTAAGTTGCCGCAAGTACCCCAAAGTAACGCTAAATTACCAATTTGCACAAACAACCAACAAAACACAAAAAGCGTCTAGGGATGAGGCTGAAAAGAGAAAGAGGAACATTCAAGAAAACTTGAAAAACCTCTTCCTTTCCAACCTCATAATCCCCCGAGAAAACGTGAAAAAACC
Source organism: Candidatus Bathyarchaeia archaeon (assembly GCA_035283685.1). Classification (NCBI taxonomy): domain Archaea; kingdom Thermoproteati; phylum Candidatus Bathyarchaeota; class Bathyarchaeia (SeqCode); species Bathyarchaeia archaeon. The sequence continues at coordinate 135,894 of DATETJ010000008.1, read as the reverse complement.
CAAGACGCTACGATAACTCTTTGAAAATGGCGTTGTGATCCACGCTTTTCTCCATAAACACCGTGAGCTCTTGCTCACCCTTCTTGAACAACAATATCTTAGCGTTCCTGCCCTCTAACACCACGCAAGCAACCTTGCCCAAATCAAGCGCCTCAGACACGTACTCACTTGACTCCATGGCCTCAGCCGACAGAGCCGCATAATCAATTATTTTGCTCGGATCCTTAACATCGACCGAAGCAGAAGTCGGACCTCTAATAATGTAGCCTATGATGCCCTCTCTTGACTTAACCCTATCCAAAGATGCACGCAGGTTACTAACACTGATCTGCTCATCGATTTTCGGAGCCCAATCAACCTGCTCCTCTTCTTCCTCTTCAATTTGCACAGTTTTTCTCTTGGTTACGGGCATTTTAGTCGCTCTCCTGCGGGGCCACTGGCTTCACTCTAACCAGTTCTCCGCGTCTCACATCAAGTGACTGACACGCTTTTTCAGGAATCCTGATCAATCCTCTGCCCTCCAGCTTTGGATCATTGATCACTTTAGTCTTGCAGCGAATGGTTCTGCCACTGAAGGTTTCGACGTCGACTTCGCCGATGTTTTCGACGTCTAATTCCTCGCTCCAACGCTTCAAGATTTCAGCGTCCAGTTGCACTGTGTCGGATTTTACCATCAAACCGCTGAATCTGTCCACTATCAACTGCTGAGAAGGCAATTCCTGGGACCGCTTCGTGGTTTCTTCTTCTCTCTCACGCGTGCCAAGCTCAGATGTTTGAAGCTCCTCAGCCTCCTCGACCTCTTCACTTTCGACCGCTTCCTCTTCCTCTACAGCTTCCTCATCGATTACGGGTCTAGGCAGAGTAGACTTTTCCACAGTATGCTCTGGGCTTTTGGTCGATAGAAAGGGAATAATGGGCGTGGGTTTGAATGGGGTAGGGGTAGTAGACAGAGGGGAGGCTACGCTGTCAAGAACCTTCAGAACAGTGGGAAGTACAGCGCTCGTGATAGCGCGGAAATAGACCAGATCGGCGTTTTTTGCCAGTCCTGCAACCAAGTACATGTCGTTTACAGAGGATACGTAAACCTTGCATTTGTCTCCGCTGATTAGCATGTTGTCCAAGCCGCCTATTGCTGCAGCTTTTTCAGCGAGAACATGAAAGGAGCTGGCGGCTTTTGCGATAGCTGGATCAACAGCGTTCTCGTCGTTGGTGATTATTGTTCCATCGTTTGTTAGAATGAAGGACCAGTTTAGATCTGTTAGGGCTTCTTTGATTCCATTGAGCGCGTTCTTTAGGGCTACGTTGTAGACTTCCTCGTTCAAAGACGTTCACTCCATAGGTTCTAAGATATTTTCAGCAGAATTCGCGCGGGCACGCCGTCGTTTTCCAGTACTATGTATCTTAGGCCTTCCGTGTCTTCGATTTGGTCGACCCATTTTAGGGCTTCGCGTGCTTTTTGCAAGACTAAGAGGCGGTCTTGTTGGCTTCGAACCGCTTCCTCAATGGCTGTTAGTTCGTGGAATGGGTTAGCGTCTAATACGACGTTTAAATCGCCAACTGTGATTTCTCCCAGTGTGTTGGCGGCTGCCTTTTTTCCAGCGAGTTTGAAGACTACGTCGCGCACTTTTTTGGAGCGTTCGGCTAGGGTTCGTATTTCGTCTAGGCGTCGTAGGTATTCGCCTAGCATGCTTTTTGTGCGGACGATTTCGCTGTCTAGTGTTTTGGCTATTGCGGTGGCGGATTCGTATTCTTTTAGTTCGATGACCATGGATTTACCCCCTTAAGGGAAGATAAAGAGGGTGAAGGAGTTTTCCTACCCCCATTCAAACAAAGAGATATTGGATGGGAAATTTTGGAGCAGCTATGGTGCTGTGGCAACATACGTGAACTTGTTGCCTGTCGCTGTGAGCGCTGCAAACTCGTATTTGACGCCTGAAGTGAATGTTGCTGAACCCACAGGTGCATCCACTGTGAAGGTTGCTAAGGCTCCTGCATCCATTGTATAACCTGAACCCAACGGTGTTACACCTATTGTCACATTGCTGACTGCAACATCGTTTACTCTAACTTCGGTCACTGTGAGTGCTCCGGTGCCCGTGTTTTTCATGGTCAGGCTGATTGATGTTCTGTTTGTTGCCCACGTATGGCTCTGCACCTTCAGTTCCTCTGTTTTCATGAATGTGAAGGTTAAGGCGCCCATCCATGCTGCTACGGCGATGCTGACGGCGACTGTCACTGCGATCAGTATGATGGCTGCGACTACTGGACTCAAAGCTTTCTTACTTTTGAATATCTTCCTCATTTTTTTACAATCCCTCCTTTAGGAGTTCACGTAGAACATAGCGCATCGTTAAGATTTAAATCTTACGTCTTAATACACCAGATTAACCTTTTCCCTCACCATGCATGGGCGTTTGAGAAAGAAAAAGAAGAATGTGGGATGAGGGGTTTCGTGGAGGCTAGATTTGTTCCATGACTTGGAGTAGGAGTGTGGCGATTTTGTGGCCTTGGTCTGTGATGGTGTAGTATTTTTTGAGGGGGTCTATTTGTGTTGATTTGGCTAGGCCGAGGTGTTCGATTTCTATCATTCTGGCGCGGAATGTGCCGTCGCTCAGCGTTCGTTTATGTTTGTTCATGTAGGCTTTGGCTTCTTTCCATCGTCCTTTGTTCATGAGGAGTAGGAAGAGGCAGTCGATGGCGTGGTCTTTTTCGATCATGGTTTTGATGGCTGAGAGTTTTGGGTCTGTGAGTATTCTGGTTATGTCTTCCTCTAATGATTTCTTAGTGCTCATTTTTGCCGTTTTCACCTTTCTCTTTAGTCTGGTTTCTTGTGTCTTAAGTAGTGTTTTCTGCTTAAAAGATTTAACTAGTATTACGAAACGCGGAGTATTGTGGAATGCATAGTTTGCTGTGGCTGACGAGGGTTAGTATGAGTGCAGAAAAATTTTTTTGTGGTAAAAGCCGGGGTTTTCTGTTTGTGGCCGAGTCGCTGTTTCGGTTTCTGGGTGGTGTTTCTGGCTCTGTTTGAGTCGTTTTTGTGGTGCGGTTCTGCATGGTTTGTGGTGCGGTTCAACATGGTTATGCGTGATTATTGGCATGTTGGCGATCGCGCTGGTTCAGGGTGGAGTTTGTTGGGTTTTCTGGGGTTTGAGGGTGTTGAAAAAAGGGAAGAGGGGGGATGGAAGGAGGGATTGTGTTCGCGGTCTGGATTATGGTTTTTATCCGTTGACCATGGCTTTCATGGTGGGTTTGAGGTTTAGGCTGTGGCTTATGGCTATTTTGGCTGTTTCTGGTTCCAAGTCAATTGTGACTGTGATGGCTGCGCCGCTTTGCATGATTAGGTGTGGTTTTAGTAGGATTTTGATGTTGTTGCTGGGCACGTTTAGTTCAGCGGTTGAGCCGTCTGGGTATGTTGCGTTGGCTGTTAGTATGTGCATTTTTATCATGGTGTAGTTGCCTGCGGGGATTTCGGTTTTTGACAGGGTTAGTGACACGTTTTGCAGCGCTAGTAGGTCGAAGTAGATGGGTTCGCCGTCGATTAGTTCTAGGTCGATCCATGTTTCATTGTCCTCTGCTTTTTGTATTGAGAGTCGGTCTATGGTTATGTTGAGGTGTTCCAGTTCAACTGGTTTGTCGATTATGTTGATGGTTAAGGTGCCCCTGTTTGAAAGTAGGCTTGGCAGCCTTAGTGATGGGAATTTGAAGCCTGCAACTGCGAAGCTGCCAATTATTAGAACGGCGAAGAGGATTCCTATGGCGGCGAAGAAGCCGATGTCGTGTATGCTGTCGGACATTTGTCTGTTTTCACGCTCCAATCGTACAAGGACATTAGGGGGCGGTGGATATAATGCAACAGTTTTGAACACTATCGTACAATGAAGTTGAACAGTAGAACCCATGGTATTGTGAGGTTCTGTGAAGCCATGGTTACGCGGGTTGTGACTGTATGGATGTCGTCGTCAAACTGTTCCTAGTGACATCAACATCCAGATAATGAGGGCTGAGCTGTCCGGAAGCGTGGATGTTAGTGTTGACGCTGCCTAAGAAACACTAACATGTGCTATGTTTATGGCGCTACGGTGAAAGAGATTTCAAAAGAAGAAGGCAACTTTTCCCTTTAGCCTTCTTCTACCGTGCTTTAAACAGTGCTGAAGGGGCTGCTGGCAGTATGGAAGTTGTTGTTGCCCTTCAGTAGTCACTTTGTCACAACAACTTCTTGGATGCTGGCTGCAATGGTTTGCGGAAGCGGGTTTCTGTTCAGATGTTATTAACTTTCGCTTGGAAACAGTAATAATACCGAGCGGGTTTCTGTTCAGAAGTAGTAGTCTTCGCCGCATGTTTGTTAACTACTACTTGAATGTCGGCTTCGCCGCTTGCAAGCGGATTTGCGTATTCAGAGATGACGTAAGAGGGTGCACAGATATTCTCAAGCAACTGGGTTTCGAAGCAGGCTGTATTACAAGCCTGACGTTTTCACCTACAAGAAAATGCATCGAGTTACGGGTTCACCCATAAATCACTGATATTTTGGTTGAACTGAAGCCCAGCTTCTCTTCCATTTGCGTACGCGATCGATTCGCGCCGTAGCATATTGGGTTAGTAAGTGAATGCCCAAAAACGTCGCGATGCACAGGGCTAGAGCGAAGATCCACGTATCGAATTTTCACTAGTTGCGCGGTGTTTTATTTCGTCTTCTCCAGAGGACTGTTGCTACGGCGATTATTGCTATTGTTACCACGGCTGCGCCCACCATCCACATGGGAAAGGCTTCGGTTGAGAGCACTGTTATGGTTACTTGGTGAGTGGCCGTGTTGCCTGCTGCGTCTTCAACGGTTAATGTTACAATATACGTCCCTGGACTTGCATAAGTGTAGGTTGTTGTTTTGCCCGCGCCAGTTGTTTCATCTCCGAAGTTCCACTCGTAACGGGTGATATCAACGTTGTCTGTCGAGCTGCTTCCGTCAAAGCTTACTTTTGCTCCAACGTTTACTGTCTGGTCTTGTCCAGCGTTGGCTAATGGCTTTGTGATATCCAAGACAGTTATGGTTATTGTGTTTGTTGCCCAGTTTCCAGCAGTGTCTGTGACGTTTAGAATGACGTTGTATGTGCCTGGTGTTTCAAAAGTGTGGGTTGGCTTTTCACCGTCTAGGGTCTGCGGTATGCCTACGTCTGAAAATGCCCAGGTATAGCTTGCGATTTCTACGTTATCCGAGGAGGCTGTCGCATCAAACGTGACCAAAGTGTTCTCTCTTACGGTCTGATTTAGACCAGCGTTAGCTATTGGCCTAGTGATGTCGAGCACCGTAACCATGACTGTGTCGGTTGCATAGTTGCCTGCTGGGTCTTTCACTTCCAACGTGACCGCGTAGACCCCTGGAGTGGCGAAAGTGTATGTTGGATTTTTCCCGCTCAATGATATTGGTGTTGTGTCGGCGTACGCCCATGTGTAGGATGCGATGCCGTTCGCGTCTGTTGAGACTGAGCCATCAAACTCAACAAGTGTGTCTTCGCTGACTGTTTGATCGTAGCCAGCATTCGCTGTGGGTTTTGTTGCGTCCATTATGATTGTGTCTTGATAAGTGAGCGAAGTTAAGCCAGCGTTGTCTTTAACTTGATAGTAAACGTTTTTTGTTCCCTCTCCAAGTACTAGAGTCCACGCTTTTGTCAGCGAAGGAGTTTCCCATGGTTCCGTTTCCCATACGCCGTCGTTGCTGTATCTAACTCGGTAGACACCTGATGTGGCATCAGTTGCGGTTGAAGTTAACGTCACGAAGGATGAAGCCGTGTAAGGATCACCATTATTGATCAAGACGGTGCCGGTAGGAGTTGTCTTATCCAGTTTGATTTCAGTTAGAATGTGATGCTCCTCTTCGTTGCCAGCATTATCTACGCTCCAATATTCCAATGTGTTGCTGGTTCCTTCAGTTGCTATGAGTGGTTGTCCGTAAACACTCACAGTTTTGATGGGTCCATTATTGATCTTGTAGGAGATTCGAGCTATACCACTAAAATTGTCGGTTGCAGTTAGATTAATGATGAAGTTTTTAGTTTTCCATAAGCCATCGTAGTCCTGATATGCTGTTGGTGGGATGTAGTCTACCGTAACGGTATCGCTGGAATATGACGTTTCTGTATTCCCAACCGAACTGATTCCTCGTGCTTCAACTGTGTGATTACCTAATGAAAGCGACGGCGTAGTGAACCTGAATTCTTCGACCGCCTCGTCAAAAATACCATCAGCTGCATTTGCATTGATCCAAGCATCAGAGTCTATTCTAAATTGAACTCGAGTAATAGTGTTGATTGTTACATCTCTACTTGTGCCACGTGGATTGTTGTTAGGATAGGGAATTTCCGTAACAGTTCCGTCGTATGCAAGGACTGGGATGGCGGTCGGATCAGGCGAATGTGCATTCAAATCAGTATTAGGAAACGTATCTACAATGTCTTGTAAGCCGTCGCTATCAGTGTCACGCCATCCAACTTGACTCCAAGTGCCTGAGGAAAGCCACCACTCGTTTTTATCCATCAGAGCACCTGAGCCGTCAATATCCTGAACGTTGAGATAGCCACTATATTCTGTTCTGCCGTCATATTCATCAGTGGCGTAGAATATGTGGCCCGTCTCATGAGCAGTCACACGATCCATTCTGTCAATGCCCCAATTGTCATTGTCGTAGGTCATTACAAGAAAAGGGCCTCCTAGGTATGCATAAGCAAACCAAAACCATCCCCCGGGCGTCATATCTGTAAAACTACCATCGGGATCGTTGTAGCTGTCAACTATGAACATCGCAAAAGCCCAGTCTGCACCTGCATTACTTCGCAGATCATTGACGTAGTCGCGCACCTGAGTGAAATAATGGGCACCGGAGTAGCCAAGGTAGTTCATTGCTTCCCTAATCCACAAACCCTCGTCTGTGTGGGGGCGATTTACGGGCTCGTAGCTCGTAGGAACACGATAATTCAACGTCAAGGCGAAGCTTACGCCTGTTAAAGGATTTTGGAGACTCCACCAATTCAAAGCGGTCTGTATCTCATTCACCACTTGAGATTCTCGGGCTGGTGTCCAACTTTCAGTGGGCGGATCGATAGATGCGTCGCTTTCTAAAAGGATCACACCTACTGCAACTTTGCCAATGAGATACTCGCTAGTCTCATAATAACCCGGAGAAGGAGACGACGGAGAAGAAAGAACGTTGGGAAGACTCGATGACAGATCTGGAGCAATAAGTGCGTCGCCATAAAAAGGCATATTGAACGTTGGCTCGTTGCTTTCTGAAGAAGCCGTGAAGCTCCCGCCAACCAACGAAACATTAAACACCACACCAAACACTGCTACGAAAAGCACAAAAACCCAAACACCAAAAACCAAGCCAACCCTTCCTAAAGCCAAACTTCTCAACTCTCTATCCTCTCAATAGGCCGCACTGAGCTTGCGCTGTCAAATACAACATCCTCATTGACAGCTTTATGCTTTATGAAACAACATTCGATGCATGCGCTGCATCCGCATCGTAGCATATTGCGCTAGAAGAGTCAAGGCCCAAAGACGTCTAGGCACGGTGGACTTGTTGAATAATCTGACAGCCTCATTATGCTTTCTACTGAAGCTCAAAGGCCTCAAGAAGATAGCCCCTCCAGATTACTCAAAAAACTTTCAAACCTGAGCACTCCGAAGGCTTAATAGTTGACAGCTCATTCAATTACCTAGCCAAAATTTTTGTGGTGGAAGAATGACGACTTTCGTCTTGGTACATGGATCTTTTCATGGAGGATGGTGTTGGCGCTTTGTTGCGCCAATGCTGCGGAATCTGGGACACGATGTGCATACGCCAACTTTGACTGGCATTGGAGCGAAATCACACCTCCTGCATTGTGGAGTGGATTTGAACACTCACATAGAGGACGTCGCCAACTTACTCTTCTGTGAAGACCTCTCAAGAGTCACGTTGGTCGGCCACAGTTACGCGGGTATGGTCATCACTGGAGTTGCGGCGAGGATGCCAGAGCGAATAGCAAAATTGATCTACTTTGATGCCTATGTGCCCTCGGATGGACAAAGCGAAGTTGACCTTTGGCCCCCAGCGGCTTCTGCGGGTCGGATGTTCGTTCGCCCGTCTGAAAGTAATGAAATGCGTCCTCCTCCATCACTATCTGTCTTTGGTATTAATGATACGAAAATGGCTGACTGGGTTGCTGCACGACTTGTGCCGCAACCGATGAGCACTTACGTCCAAGCTCCTCCAGCTAGCAGTCCCACGAGCAGAGCTATTCCACGAGCGTACATACATTGCACGAGTGGGCCATTCCTGCCTATGATGGCACGTTTTGCTGCTAAAGCGAGATCGGACGGCTGGGAGGTGCGAGAATTAGCGTCTGGTCATGACGCGATGCTTACGCACCCACAGGAATTGACGAATATTCTCATTGAACTTGCTGGTTAGGCCATGTCCTATCTCAATTTTTCAGCAATGATTCAGGATTCTAACAGCTTCTAATCTTGTCAAGCCCAGACATGTCTTATGACGTAGTTTATTCCTTTTTTCTCTAAATGCTGTGTTATGGTCTTTAAGTTCTCGATTGGAATCATCATCACTCCTCTTCCGACTTTATACCCGCCTAAATCGCCTACAAGTCCCTCATACCTATACTTGCCCTTGCCCCTTCCCTCCAGTTTTTGAGTGAACAACACTCTCTCTTTAGCGCTTAGGTTTGCCGTGCTGTAAGTTATGAGACCGTAAGGTTTGTGAGTCGGAGTCAGCAATTTCTTCACGTCTTCATTTGCATAGTAAATTTTTCCCTCACGCATAGCCGACTCCAAAAGCAGAGAGCCTTTCAACTCGTCAACGGTTAAACAGATAACCTGAAAGAACAGGGCACTTTGAGATGTCGTCTTGTACACTTCCTTCAAGCCCTCCTCCAATGCATTTTTATCATTAAAAACGACGAGAAGGTCAACATCGCTTCCTTCATCATAATCACCTCTCGAATAGCTTCCAAAAAGCACCACGCCCACAACTCCCTTTACTATTTTCATCTTGTCAGCTAAATGCTCGATTTTTTCAAAGACCTCTAACTGCAATCTTTTCCCTTCTACTTAACTCGCTCAAGCATTACTTTAAGTCTGATGATGTAAGAATTTAAGCTAGCGCCCATCAATTCAATAGACATTGAAAAAGAAGATTGGTGATGGTCTTTCTCTGTGACTGATGAGGCTTCGCGGTATTACACATTGCTGCGTGACCCGGCGCGACGGAAGATTATTGAGTTGCTGGGTGAGCAGGGCAAAATCGGCTTCAAAGAACTTCGCGGCAACCTCGGCTTGGGCGTAGGCACGGTTTACTACCACCTTGACATGCTGTCCGATTTCATGACTCAAGATAAGAGTCGAAAATACAGCCTGAACGACCGTGGACAATTGCTATACCGCACGTTGAAAGACGGCAATATGTCGCCCGCTCTGAAGATGGGAAGTGAAGCGTTAAGCCATCGCTTGGGACGCTGGCTGTTTCTCTCGCCGGTTTTTTCTCAATCAGTTCGTCTACGGTTTTTCTTGCCTATCTCAATTGCTGTTTTGATTTTGGGCGCGGTTGGCTCAGCCGTGGCTAGGCAGGAGCCCGTGTTCTTCTTCTATTTTTCATCAACACGAAGCTTTGAGAACGTAGTTCTTATGTTCCTTTTCTACTGGGTCGGCTTGTTCCTGTTGGCAGATGCAATGATTTACGTCTTGTTTAGGAGAACTGGAGGCGACCTCCAGCTTTTCGCTTGTATTGGCGTGGCAGCTTTGCCGCTGGCGCTGTTTCCCTACGTTTACGTTTTAATCATTCCTTACATTACAACGCTCGTGCCACCTGTGTCTTTTTGGCTTCCCCGTTTTGTACTGCTCACATTTCAAGTCTGGACGCTACTGCTGATTTCGTCAGCGTTCTCTTTTGGAAAAGGTCTACGTCTAGACCGCTCGATTATCATTACACTTGTCATCCTGTACCTCAACATCGTTGTTTTGATCTTGCTGGGTCGTGTGATTTAGAAGTTCAAGGTTTCGCAGGCGCTATTATTTTCCCATTGCTAGTTTGATGGCGCCTTTGATTTCGATTGCCCTTCTGTAGATTAGATTCAGAGCCTCGTCCATTTCTTCCAGACTAACGTCTCTTCCATACCTGACTCTCGACTCTTCAAAAGCTCCAACAACAATGTCTCCAACAATGTATCCAAAACAAAAGTCTTCAACTGACTTAAGAGGAAGATTCTCTGAGATCTTAACTATCATTTCGATTACTTCTGGTTTCAACAACCTGTCCAATTCCTTCTCCAGTCGACCTCTCACTTCACTTTCCATAAAGAAATTCCTCTGAGCCAATGACTATGGAATATCTATGACTGTGCTTTGGGTATTATTAGTTCTTTCAGTTCTGCTTTGACTTTTTCATAAGATTTCTTTTTCCGATTTCAGTCTGAACCTGTTTAACGAGTCCTTTGCTGAACCCAAGTCGTTTAAGCAGCCTCAATAGCTCCTCAGCATCCAGTATTCTGCCGCATTCAGGACAAACCATCACTGCAGCTCTGTACGAAGCCGAATCCACCTTATGCTTAGGGCATTTCATCATTTTCTATTCCCAATCTGTTATTTCTTTCGACTTGCATTAATAACTTAATGCACACACACAGAAGCAATTGGTCAATCCTTGCTTAATAATAGAAGCTTCTGCCTTGAATCCTTAATATAAACCTGAAATGACATATCAGTAATAACAGTGCCAATCATTACCACTCTGGCTGAAGAGATGTAGAACAAATGGGTAGAAAAGAACGATGTCCTCAATGCGGAAGCAAGAAGATTACAATTGCTGTAGATCTGAAAAAGTGCAATGTCTGCAAACACGAATGGACTGGAAGAACTAGAAAGCAAACTTCTAAGAAAGAGAAAACCCGATTTTAGTTGAGAATTACACCTCAAGACATAACGGAAGAACTATTATTTTCGCTCAAAGCTGCAATCATAATCTGAGGCATCTTCATGCACTGCAACATTAGAGTTCGAGGTTTCTAGAACCCTTCAACAACGAAATTCGAGTTTTCTCGAAACGATTGAGATAAAACCAGCTTTTTCTAAGGTATTTTCGGTGAAAAACCCTGAAAACACCCGTAAAGTGGCCTGCGAATGGATGCGGGGAGGTTGAAAATCTCCTTAAACCAAGGAGACTTTGGCAAATGCAGCTGCGTTTCTCAGCCTTTTACACGCCCTTAAAGATCTCTCCTTTCTCTCTCCCGATGACTCTCGGTTGCATGTGCCAGTCAACAAACAATGAACCAAAACCCCGCAGGCGTGTTTTCAAGGCATAAAAGAGGTGAAAAGAATTGAAAATGAAGAAAAATTGGCTTGCGGCTATCGTTCTGTCAATACTTATGGTCTTTTTGGCTTCACCTTTGATTGCTTTGTCCACTTCAGCAAGCGAAGACAACGGTGACGACGATGATGTCAGAGTCATCCCGGGCAATTGGTACCGACTGGACTCAGACATTATTACAGTGCTGTTTCCCGCTGGCGGAAGAAAACCAATGTTCATATGGTGGTACACTAGCAAACCAGACCAAGTGTACGTGGTTAAATTCCAAGGTCTAATAGAATGGTTCGCTTTCAACCACACGCTTCTGCCCAGAAACCCTGAAACATACAATCACCTAAGAGAAGCTTGGCAGGAAACTTGGCGCGAAAGATTCCAAGACTGGTACTTCAAACCTGAGGAAGATCGGTGGGGACGTTTGGGCGACATGGGCATGCTCAGACTAATGATCCTAAAGCAGATGATGCTTCAGTTCATGGAACGCATGGAAAGCCAGTGGCACAAACCATACTTGCCCTTTGACGCGGGAAAATGGGCACTCAGCGACATTCACAATATTACTACACCTGAAGGCAAAGCAATCGGCGTGGCCTTCACGTTCACTTTGGACGAAGTGTGGCTGCCACGCTTCGAGTTCGCTGAAGACAACATAATGATACGAGTACGCTTCTACAATGAAACTGTCGAGGAAACAGTGCCAGGCACAGACTTCAAGTACACCGTGAACGCCGGCGAAATGAAGATGGACCTAGTTGTCAACAAATGGGAATGGAACATAGATGCTCTGAGAGAACTCGTGTCAGGACTGAACCAAGAAGGATTTGACATCAGAATTCCAGAGGGCAAATCCAGACTAGCCTTATGGGTCAATTTAGCCTCAATAAACATCACAAGACTAACTGTCGACGAGGCAGAAGAACGTCCAGAAGAGATTGAAGAACACTCGACGGCAACACACATGGAAATCGAAGATGATGACTCCTTTGAAGACATAAGAGAAAACAAAACAGAGATTGAAGATGAGAAGCCCATTGACGTTCCAAGACGAATGATAAAAATCCGTTTTGCCAACGAAACTGGCACACTCGGCGGATTCTTCAGGTTTGTCTCGTCAGCCAAAATCACTGACTATCCTAACCAAGGCGACGTCAACATGGTGCCCGTTAAAGCAGCCTACATTGCAGGCGGCGCCCACATGCGCTTGTTCATGGCTTACCCGTACTTTGGCAACGGCACACTGGAACACGACCCAAGCATAGGCGTCGACACAACTGATGTGGACACTACTCCCAAGTACACTGTGCAGGCTCCATCGGGCAGCGAAGCTCTACCTGTCGTAATTGGCGCATACGTGCCACCATTGTTCGCAGCACCATTCATGCTCGCATTGATCATTGTGGTTTCAGCAGCCGCAGTCCTACTGTACATTGCGAAGTGGAGACGCAAGACACCGGTCAACATGGTCGGCGTCGGGACCACAGGTTAAGGAGTAATTCGCCCCTCCCAAAACCCCATTTTCTTTTTATCTTGATCTCGTAGCTAATAATGAACCGTTCACAGTTGGGTAATCATGGAAAATGACAAGGTTGAAAGTGAACTCAGAGGGAACACGCTGCGAGTTTACTGGAAGCTCCTCAAGTCGCAAAAAGGCATTATAGGAGTTCGCGAAGTACAACGGGCTTTAAAATTCTCCAGCCCAGCGCTAGCCTCGTATCATCTGACCAAACTGGAAGAGCTGGGACTGGTTGAAAAGACAAACGGCGAATACCGCCTGAAAAAAGAGGTTCGAGTGGGCGCGCTGAAGCAGTTCACTAGATTTGGGTCCTTCATGTTGCCTCGTTACTCGTTTTATGCAGCTTTGCTCACCACGCTTCTCGTGTTCTACTTGACACAGTTGCGCGAGTTCAACTTCTACAGCCTCTTCGGGCTGTTGTTTGCCGCGCTGAGCACAGGAATCTTGTGGTATGAGACTCTTAGAGTGTGGCGTCAAAAACCCTAACTCTACATAGGAATTCCATCGTTCTATGTTTCGGGATTTTGAATATTATGACTTGCGATAAGACTTACTTCTAGAGACTACAACCTTACCCATTTAAGTTCGAGTCAAAAACCAAATATAAGTTAAAGACACAATCAACGAGCTTTAGAATGGAGATAAGAGAAGAATGAGAAGACGCAAACTCAGCATGATTGTCGCAACACTAGTTCTATTTCTAGCAGCATCAGTCGTAACTGTATTGCCAGCTACAAGCCCGGACACAAGCTTGATTATCGGCAAACTGAACAAACTTCACGATGAACTCGAGGGTGAAAAGACTGCACTGCAAAACAAGGTCAACGCCGTCATACATCAGATTGAAGCTGGGGCCTTCAACGGCGCTCTAAACAAAATGGTAAATGATGTGAGAAAATCCATCGAGGCGTGGGTTGAAGACCCACATGACTTACTCCTGCTGGTCGACGAAATCATCGAAATGATTAGGGGAATCTCGCCAACTGCAGATTTTGAGATCAGCACTCCACCATATAGATTAGATGTGGTTCAAGGCGGCTTTAATACAACAGAGATAACGATAACATCGATCAACAACTTCAACAGAAAATTAGCGCTCAATGCAACGACAACCGCTCTTGGAGTCACTCTTACTCTTGATCCAGATTCGGTAACTCCGCCTGTGAACGGTTCAGAAGTCTCGACTTTACGGGTTGAAGCTTCTCAAGAAACTGCGCCAGAAGTCTACGAGATCACTGTAACAGGCACAAGCGGCTCATTAGAACACGAAGTCACGATCCCACTAAAGATCATTGAAGCTACGCCTCCACCGCCAGGTCAAGACTGGGCAATCACGGCGTCTCCAACAACCTTGATTATCCAGCAAGGAAGGTCTAACACCTCGATCATAGCAGTAACTTCAATCAACGACTTCAGCGAAGAAGTCAGTCTGGCTGTGACATCTGCCCAGATAACGGGCGTAAACACCACATTGAATCAAACCACAGTAATACCGCCACCAAACTCGCATGCCATATCAGTGCTAGTAGTGGACGCGGAAACCACAGCCACAGTTGGCTCACACATCTTAACCATAACAGGAGAAAGCAACTCTATTCACCACAGCGTCAACATCTCATTAACTGTCACCCAGCCTCCAGTTCCACCTGCACCTGATTTCAGCATCAACGCCTTTCCAACGTCATTGACAATCGAACGAGAAGAGACTGCTGCGACAGCAATCATCCTAGCTTCATTGAAAGGTTTCAGCGGATCTGTCACACTGATGTTAACTCCCGAATTCATCCCGGATGTCGTCATGAGCCTGACCCCGGGTCAAGTCACTCTGACACCCGACGGGTTTGCAACTGCATCACTGAAAATCATTGTTGACATGAAAGCTGAACTCAAGGAGCATGAAATAACAGTGACAGCCACGAGCGGCAACCTACGACACAACACCACTGTCTCTTTGAAGATCACCGAGGAGAGCAAACCTCCCAGAATAACAAGCGTTCTAAGACTTCCCGAGCGCGCACCAGCCTACAACGAAACAGCCAAGGTGCTCGCAAATGTCATCGACTTGGAAAGCGGACTCAAAGACGTAATACTAGGGTTCTCAAGCGGTGGAGTCAAACAAAACCTAACCATGACCCTGAGCGTTGGACTCTTTGAAGCAAGCATTCCCCCCTTCCGGTTCAACGCATCCGTCCAGTATCGCATCTACGCTTCAGACAAAGCTGGCAACTGGGCAGTATCTGCGCTCTACTCCTACATCGTCGACGATCCATATTCACCCACGATTGACCTGCCAAGTTGGCAACCCAGAGAGCCAGGATCAGGCGAGACAGTTACTGTGAATGCCACCGTCAACGAACCCGCTAATGCCAGCGGAATCAAAATGGTCGTTTTATGGTTCAAAAACAGCACAATGAACGCTTGGAAACACGTATCAATGACACCTGTAATCAACAGCGCCAATTGGACAGCTACTATATCGAACCAGAGCGAAACCAAAGTTGAATTCTACGTCGAAGCCATCGACATGGTTGACAACCGAGCCCAGAGCCTAACACAAGAATTCAGTGTAGCAGCACCCGCGTTTCCACTTGCATGGATCCTAGCAGCAATAGCAATCTTGGCAAGCGCGACAGGAGGAGGCGCCTACTACATTAGACGAAAACGAAGAAAGGGCGCAACCCCAACTTCAGTGCCCTCTGCAGCTGTAAAGCCGATCCCGCCCACACGGTAACAACTCAATCCACAACTCATCTCCTTCTATTTTTGCTCAGATATTCTTGTTACTAGAATATTGCTGAAATACCAAGAACCCATTTAAGTCGCTGGCCTTCTGGTTTTAGTAGAGAAGACGACCTGACCCTTGAATTTCCCAAAACTAATGACCCTGTTCCACCTATCCTTCACACTTCTTGGAATCCTAGCCCTGCTCCTAATGGCCAGCAAAATCCTGTTTCTTGATTGGTCAGCCTTTGCAGTCATCGTCATAGCAGTTGTATTGAACACTCTATTCGGAGCATTGTGGCTTGATGAACTCGTCAGCCCAAAAGTCGAAAAACATGAGATCATAACTGAAGCAAGCCACGTCTTTCCAATGGTTTCTCTGATTGCCCCAGTTTACAACCAAGAGCAGAACATAGCTAGTTTCATCAAAGGTCTGTTCAACTGCGCCTCAAACTACCGCGGTCCAAGCGAAATCATAATTGTTGATGACGGCAGCACAGACAAAACCTACGAGTCAGCTTGGACAGCCATGGGCTCCATACACAAGGAACAGCCTAACATTCGCGCTCAGGTTATCAAACACATGTCCCATCTGGGCAGAGCCGAAGCTGTGAAAACAGGAGCGAACAAAGCAATGGGCGAATACTTAGCTTTGCTTGATGCCACAGCGCCCTGTGAATCCGTTTCCTTGAACAAACTGGTCGACACCATATTCTCCTCTCAGAAGGCGATGATCAATTATGAAGCCACAGCTCTTGGGCGCAACGGCAGGACTGCTGTATCATCCTTAATGTGGCTGTACAACGCCGACATCCTTCGTCGCACGCTAAATGAAGAACAAAGCGAGAAATCAGCCCGAGAACTGAAGCTCTAATCGAATCTTTCTGACACGAGCTTCTTTCGAAGACTTCTCAGCGTCCTGGCCTCTAAACTCAGGATTCGGATCTCCTCCATCTCTGGCAGCTTCAGGTCATGGCTGACTGTCCTGTAGAATTGATTTCGCCACGATAAAGCTGCGAAAGAACTCACTCTTGACTCCAACTTACATTTGGTTGGTTGTTGCAGAGCGCCTCTAATTCAGCTGCAGCCCAGGATCCATCATCGGTAGCACCTCTGGCGGGCCACTCGCTTTCTTATTGTGCTTGGAGCTTGCGATGGTTTTGCGGGCTTCATTGTGTGTTGGCTCAACAGCGTGACTGCGCCTCATCGAGAGAGAGAAAGGAGAAGACGGCCTACAATATAGGATGCTGCGCCGCCACGTTGCTGGAGCTTTGCCCTCTCGACCCAATGATAATTGGGCTTGAGTGGATTTCAACCTCGACCCGCTTCTCACTATGACATCGCAAGACATAATATACACTACACACAGCCACATAAAAACCTTCTTAACCACAAATCACCGGCATTCGGTTTTCGAACATTCAGTTTTCGGATATCCGGTTTCTGAGAGAACTTCCATTAATATAGCGAGTTCAGAATTCTTATATGCCCACAAGCATACACGTATGTCCTAAACAATATGAATATTTACGAGGAAACATAAATGAAACCAAGAATCAACATCCTCCTCTCAGCAATCCTAATCACAATAACACTCACCTCAGCTGTGATGTTCAAACCCCTACAAGCTCAAAAGCCAGAACCCCCACCACAAGGCGACAAACACTCTCCACCACGCCCAGACCTACAATTCAACGGCACCTACATCTCATGGGATAAACAGGAAAACACCACGCAGGAAAACTGGAACTGGCGCAACCAAGCATGGGAATTCGGACCGTACCCAACGTTCCACATATATCTCTCAAACGGAACTGAAATCACAGACGCCAACTTCATCCCAGTAGGAGCAACTTTCAAAGCTGTCGTCTACGTGCAGAAGAATGTTTTCACAGGGAACTCAACCCTCGGACGCGCTGGATTGCAGTGGAACACTGAATTACGAAGCCAAAACGGCACTAATATAGGCAACGCCAACCTCAAAATGGTTTACATTAACCAAATGCAGACCCACTTCTGGAACGAAACCAACGCATGGCATGTGGAAAGCTTCGTCTTCAATAACACTGCACAGAGCAAGTCTCCGCCTCCAATGGAGGGACCGCAACCACCGCCACCGCCGGAACAGATGAAGCAATTCTCCTTCTACAACTTCAACAAAAACGCAAGCACTGCAGTAGAGACCGCCCAAGATTGGCAGATCACATTCGTCGGCTTTTTCAACACAACAACCACGCCCATGGGACCATACTGGATGAACCTTGAAGTAACGGATCAATACGACAGTTGGATAGAGTTCGGCTTCCGCGCACGGCTCACCCAAGAAATGGCAACCAACCGCATGGTAGCAGTGGGCACACCAGGCTTAGCCTATGGCTGGTTCCAAGACACTTGGGCATTTGAGAGATTGGACATGGAGAACCAACCGTTGTACTCCGCTTCAAAAGGTCAGCCGTGGAAGATGAGAATCAACGTAACTGGCTCTGAATTAACTAACGTAACTGTAGGAATGGAACTCGGCTGGAACGTCAAGACCTATGTCAACGTCACCAACTGGTACTCAAAGCCTGTGACTACGCGGGGCGGTTGGATGTTTAATGAAACATCTGGCACGTATTATTGGAACAGCACCGTCGAAGTAACGAGAGCAGAGCAGGTCTTCGGGCCTCATCCCGAAGAACGCTGGATAAATGTAAACCACAACCGCCAAGTCAACATCACACGACAATTCTGGGACCCAATTACAGGACAGGCAAGATTCATAAACGAGACGATGCCTGTTCAAGAAAAAATGTTCCTGATCTACGACCATTACAGCCACACGTTTACTGTGAAACAGGGCTACTCCTACATGGGATATGACCCGCAACTTCAAAGAGACAGAGAGTACATGGTTCTCAACGACCTGAACGCTTCCGACCCAACAACCCGCTTCTATCAGCTGTCCCCAACCGATTCAAACTGGTACCAGACAGGATCTGACAAATACGCCATAGAATTCGTCGGCTATTTCTCAAATGAAACCTTCACGGACCGAGATGCATACTGGTTCCAAATATCAGTTTACACCCGACACGGCCAAATCTGGCCACGGTGGGAAAACACAAACCCAGGCGACTTTCAGATCGCTGTCGACAGGCTTGTAGCCATTTCAACTGTGCTCAACCCGCAAGGTCGACCCTTTGAAGGTTGGATGTTTCAGACAGATCCAAGTGAATCATTCACGATTCAAAGCAAGCTTTACGGCACGTCTGTGTCTTCCTTGGACATCGATGGTGTAGGCGTTGTTTTCCGCACGGGCGTTGGAAGGTGGGCAGTTAACGAAAGCTTTTGGTCTGATGTGGAGATCAGGCTCACCAAGGATTTAACTACTGGCGTCCTCAGTGCGGCTACGTATAATCGAACAAATAGAAACGCTTACGTCTACGGCACACACTTGGGCTGGGCTCTTGTGAACGTCACAGATTGGCACACGCAATTCAACTCCTCTACAGGCATGTGGGATTGGGTGCAGAGTCCGCAATTGAGATGGAATGAAACTATCGTGACGGATTGGCATTGGGAGAACTTCCGCCTCAACCAAACTGAATATGCACGTGCCCCAACTTCGCCCAAGATCTGGATTGACACAACAAAAACGTGGGTAAGCGAATTCGACCCAGCCTTCAAAATGCCAGCAAGCTACGCCAACGTGCACTCAGCCGAGATTACACAAGTCAAAGGAGTCGTCACTATAAACCTGAATGTGTCCTTTTCGCCTGCTGCGCCTGAAAGTAACTACCAATGGAACATGCTTTTCCAAAACTTGACTTATGGCAGAGATTGGAGCCAAGGATGGGGTGAACATACGATAACCGAATGGACCAACGAGCCAGTCTACTTTGTAAACGGTTCAGCGACAAACTGGGAAGCATGGTATGTCTCTAAACCGTTAACGCCGCTCTCAACCATTTACGATGGTAGGAAGTACTTGCTCAATCAATTGCCTTACATAACCTTGAACGGCGCCGATCTGCCAATCCAAGTGCGGTCGCAATACGACTCGATGCGACAGGAAGAATGGACGCAGTACCTGCTCTACGAACCGTACAACCCGAGCCTCGGCATGCAACCACGGTACTATGAACTGTTAAACGGAACCAAAATATACGTCAAAGAAGCTTTCCAAGCTGTAATTCGAGCAGTAACACTGAACTGCACAGACGCATACCAATTAGCAGGCAGCAACAAAATTCCTGTTACAAACGGCACGGTCTTCAAGAGCTACATGGACCGCTCAAAGCAAGACTGGGCAGTGCGCTTCTGGGATCCAGTGCTTCAACGAGAGATTGCCCCCTTCTACTACGAGTTGCTAGATGGCTCGCGCATCTATAGAAACGACCCGTTTGAGATGCAAATGTATAACAGCACAAGAAACCGCTGGGAGTTGACAGCTCGTGTTTACACTGAAGAGGATACTCCGCTGCCTCTAAGCTCGGTTGGATCAGGCGTCGCCCTTAACGGAACAGTGGTCTTGTTGCGTGAACCGAGCAATTGGCAGCCTATGCCCGACGGTTCAGGATACTTCCTCGTCATGAGAAATGGCACGCGCATCACTATTACTGATCCATGGTCAGTTCCCGACGACCAGAGATTCGTGATCCTCAATGGCTTAAGATACTTGATCGACTGGCCAAATCAATACTACACTGGCACGCATGAAGGGCACGAACTGATGATTCGTGGCGGCGGCATGGAAGGCTACGTGCGCAACTTCTACTACACTGACTTAGGCGTCGAAGATGGAGTCAAATATGAAATGCCCTATTCGAACGCTATGGCAACCTCATGGTGGGAACTGGAGGACACAGAATCCGAAGGACGAAAACTGAAAACAACAAAGTCGTTGACAGTCAACGGGGTTGAACATGTTATCTATCAGAGGGAAGATGGGTCACACTACATCGTGGTGGATTCAACACAGGTTTCGGTGACGCCCCCAGAGATAGACTATGGATACTATTACTCATCAATAAACGGACAAGAATACTGGGATGTTATCCAAAAGGGTTGGATACTGCAATATGGCAAACATAACGAGAGATCAGGACAAATCACCGCCTCAGGTGCGATAATTACCACGACAGGCCGTGACCCTGTGGCAAACCGCTGGACTGACTGGAACCGTTACGGCTACGACCGGGAGAACTCCACTCTGTACATTCAGATGTCAAACGGCTCTAGGTTTGACCTTCACTCAAGCGTCTACGTAGCGGTTTGGAAAGTACAAGTTGGTGACCAGATCTTTTACACCACAGATGCTAACGACCGTTTTGAAAGCATGGTCGATAATCAAACAGCCCAAACAATTAACCTGAACTACATCACGTCGCTCGACGGCCAAAAAATCTACTTCAACTGGAACGACAAGCCAGCCAATTGGCTTGAAGAAATCCACATACAAGTGCCTGGCACAAACTTCACTAGGCTGATCCCGTTCAGTTGGCAAGCGAAACAAGTGTTTGACACAATATACGTTTATAATCTGACAATCCCTGGATTAGCATGGGATCCAGCTCACACCGATGTCTTTTACGAGGACGGAACCGAAGTCTCGGTTAACGCGACTTTGAAAGTTTGGGGAACAAGCGGCGGACCAGGCGTTTACCACGGTTACTTCTGGGAAAACGACTCGTGGACGCCTAACAGCTGGTTTGTTCCTGGCACTAATGCTCCTTGGAACAACGGCACGTGGGTCAATTACATGACTATGCTGAACGGCACGCAGGTTTACAGTACGTGGGGCTTTGGCTGGGTAGGCGACCATTGGGGTGTGGCTAGGCAATGGACTTTCATAAACGACGATCCTGTCGCTGGAAATAGAACTGCTCAGGGAGTTGAGGGTTACCGCGTCTATTTGAACGACACCTTGCCGTTGGATGTTACAACGCAGAATCCGATGGGCGGCATGCCTGGCCAGCATTTGGTCATGAAAAACGGCACCATATTCAATGTTCACTGGCGAAATGAACTAAGCATGTACTTCACACGGATCGGAGACCAAGACTACTACTTCAGGAATGTAGTAATGTATTACACGATCAACGACTTGGGCGAGAGCTATGATGTATATGACGATAAGGACTTTGACATATTTCACATTGTCACTCCAAGCGTTGTCAACGCGCCTGTAGCCACACTTGACCGTCAGGCATGGCTTTGGATGAACTCCACAACGGACCGCATAATGCGTGACGGTTTAGGATGGTATCTCTTAAACGCGTCTGACTTTAGCCGAACGGATTTGAGTTTAGTGGATGGGTGGTGGAATCTGTCTGACGCGGTTCGAGGGAAGGTGTTCACTGGCGAACTGAGCGATTGTTATCCGCGATTCAATGTCACGATCAATGGAAGAGAATTCTTTGTAATCGACCCAAGTCCAGTTATCAGTCGATTTGAAGGCGAAGGGCAAATCGAAAACAGCTTGTACCGATATCCAAGCAGCGTCACGGTCAACCTCGAAGGAACAGACTACACTGTTGTCTTGTTTGACAATGCGGGATGGTGGAGACAAGACATTCGGTGGAAACGCGTCGAAACGGTTACTATCGACGGCAACGCCTACGAGCTGGAGCGGTCGGAACAGTGGAAACCATCGTACAACGTCATAATTGACAGCCAGTTAATGGACGTTCAGCAAGCCAGAATGAACATCTTCAAGACGCATAAGATGTGGGGTGATGTTTACGGGTGGATGCTCACCGATCTAAACATAGTCACGCAGCGCCAAATTAATGACATCGTAGTCGGCGTGCCGAACTGGGGAATGTGGGGTGTCCGCGCCTTCGATGTGGTTCCTGAGACAGGTGCATTAGACTTGGACGGCGACTTGACCACAACGGGCGATCAATACTTTGTGAGGAGGATTCACGGTGGCTCTGACCTGAGAAACGTAACTATCAACCGCATGTGGGTTGAAATTATCTGGGACCCGAATTCGTCACTTGTTGAAGACGAGATTCACATCGGCGCTTGGATGGGCAAGATGTACGTGGCTTGGACCTCGGAATGGAATGAAACATACATTTGGCACTACGCCTCAAACATGACAACCATCAGCGAAGCCGCAATGCAAAACATACGGTCGGTAATAGTTGACGGCGCATCGAAGTTGCCCAAACCGGGCTACTGGGATATTGCCCACATGGTTAAGAACGCTACATGGGCAGACATGCTAGAGCGAGCTAAACGAGAAGGATGGAACTGGATTACCGACAAAACCAACGAATGGGAATGGATGTGGTTCGGAACCCAGCAGGACTATACGACAAGCTGGGCTACAAGCAACGGCACGGAACACGCAGGCATAGGACTGCGTTACGAATTTGCGGGCCTGTCGCTTTACAATGGCACTGAAAAAACACATTTCTTCATGCCACGCAACATCGGAAACATCACTTTCGTAACGCCTGGCGAAATGTTTGGGAACACCAACGCCACAGGCGACATGGTTGTGCCCTTGAACGCCAAAATAGCCTTCGGCGTGACCTACAACGGTGTCAACGGCACTTTGTTCCCGTATAGCGAGCAGAGGTCAATGTGGGGCTGGTGGGACCGCCCAGTGTTTGGGGCAGACTTCAACGTGCCCAACTTCATGAACAAGCCGACTCCGTCATTGATAGACCAAGTTTCATTTGCAATTCACTTCAACGGAACTGCCACGCCGACTGCAGAAGCCAACAACGAAGCCTCGATAAAAATAGACCAGCACATAGGCAATTGGGCTGTTGACCCAGGCGTGATTGACGGACGCCAACAAAACGTAAGTGGCGTGCTTGTTCCATTAGTGGGCAAGGACATCTTCCTCAACCGCAGCTTAGCAACCAACTATTATGTAACAGCGTTCAGCGGCATTGCTTGGAACGTCATGGACGACAAAGGCACAGCCATAGACAATAACAACAGCACCGAGTCTTCAAGATTCAGCATCGCATCACGCTTAGCTAATGTGCAGTTCGCAACAGTAAAGTTGGGCAGCACTTACGATTGGGAGAAACCAATCACCGACGCCGACATGATACGAACCTTCAACGTGACCAGCAAAACCTCTCCTATAGGCTCTTTCAAAGCCAGTTTCCAGTCTGAGTCGGGCAAATCATCTACGGGCTTCGACATCTCAGCTTCAATGTACTTTCTAACCGTGGGCTTTGACAAATGGGACGGATACGCAGTTTACAATGACCCGGAAGTACTCTTCCTACTGAGCAAAGGGGTTACGCCACAGACCGAACCATTTATCTTGCTTAGCGAAGGCGGACTAATACTCCTGTTTGTAGTTGGCTCGTTGATTGCAACTGCAACAGTGCTGGTTGTCTTTAGAAAAAGAGTCAAGAGCAAACTATCGCAGCTTTGGACAAAGATGAAATCAGCTAAGCAAAGGAAACAGGCAAAATCCAATCGACCTGAACAACCGTCTCTGAATCCATTTGAGGAACCTCTGATAGCCAGCTGAATTCCTTTTCTTTTTTCCTTTTTCTGAACCTTATTATGTTTTTAGACTTGAGAAAGTCAAAAAGCCCCAAGAATCAAAGGTCACGCCTGACAATATTGAATGTCGGTTTTATTCACATTATGAGTCCACTAAACTAGGGCAAGCGCAACCTAGAACACAGGCTTCAAGCTGAGACTACGCTTTCAGCTATTAGTTAATGTAGCCAGCGCTTGATTTGTCAAAATCCTTGACTAGCTCAATCTGTAGGTCCCTTGGAATTGGGACGTTCTGTGAGAAGTAGGTGACTTTTGGGAAGTAGAATGCTAGTCCTCTCTCCGCCATGACGGTGGCAGGATTGTCCTTTCCCAAGGCAAGGCTGCACACTCTGTGAACCAAATCGCGAACCTCTTCTTCACTCACATAGCCAAGTGCGTGCAAGTATTCATGCAGCAAAAGGTGGAAGCAGTAAGCGTTCAGTATCTTCTTGTCTGTTGTTCTCAGAGCAACCTCAAAAGGCGCTTTATTCATAACTATGATATTCGAACCGATTGGGTGAAAAGCCCCGACGAAAGCGCCGCGTCTCATCCCCAAGTTCGCCATCCCGAGCATAAGCCCTGCTCTGTGCTGCCCAAGAAACCTCTTAACCGACTGCTTGACCAACTCAAAAATGTCCGCTAAGTTTTCGCAAGCATCCAGTTCAGCACTGAAAATGTCCAAGAAAAACTCGCTCTCCCTTTAAACTTGAGAAACAGTAACAAAGCATAGACTATGTCTTAAACATTGCTAACAGTCTGGTATATACGCTCCATTTCAGAAAAACAATGGAGCTACAGGCGCAACGCTCAACACAAACACAACTATCAACGCGATCGAAGCAAATTTTCTTGTTCTTGAAACCGTTGAAACCGCATCTAAAGCATCGGGGTGCCTTACACGCGACAACAAATAAGCAATCAACGCCATTGGCCATGCGATGAACAGCAAGGAGACAATCGCGATAACTGACACTGCAGCGCGAGCGGTATCCCCCAACAGAACCTGCGCAACATGACCACCGTCTAACTGCCCAATAGGCATGAGGTTCAGCATCGTCACAATCATGCCTATGTATCCGGCAAAAGCCACAGGATGAAGCTCAATCAAAACATAACCTGTTGAAACCGGCTCAAACTTCAGCAAGTAATTGGCGAGAAAATCGAGCAGAATCGGCGGTTGAATTATCCCAACCGGTAGCTCTTGAACCACTCTGATATTTGACATTGGTATCCCTATGATCGAAACTGCAACCGCCAACAGAAATCCGATCATCGGACCGCTGAACCCCAAATCAAATAACGCATCACGATTAGGTGCTAACGATTTCTGCTGGATAACAGCGCCGAACGTGCCAAACGGCGGAAAACCCGGAATGAAATATGGGTAAGTCGCCTCCACTCCATGTTTATTGGCTGTAAGTTTGTGACCCATTTCATGCGCCCCAAGTATAGACATCAAGGCTGTCGAGAATAATACAGCGCCCACCAACGGGTCGGTTGCCTCTCCAGACAAAAGGTAACCAGTAAACATGGTCGTTCCAATAGTGGCCAAGAGCAAGACAATGTTAATCAATGGGTTACTCGTCTTAACCGGCGGCTTCGAAACCACCTGCAGAACAATCCGGCTTTCTCTCTTCCTTAAGACCGGTAAGAGCTGTTTAGAGTTCATTTTCTTGAACAGGCGAGCGAACGCTTGCTTGACATCAGGCTTCTGGGTCACATAAAAGGTCGGCGTATTATATTCAATAAAGCCCTCTTCAACCGTAAATTCGGCAGCCACCATTTGGTGAATTTGCTCGTATGGCAAACTCAGCTCTGGTGGCGGAGGCGACACTGCTTCCGGTTTCATGTCGATTTGAACCCTTTTTGGAGAAAAACTGAAACTCGGAGTATTAGAACATTTTGTTTTGGCTGAATAGTTACTATGAAGCGTTCATAGTGGTTTTTGTACATATTCATAAGAAAGCTTAAACCCAACCATCCAAAAGGCTAGTAACTGGAGGTATTCTGGTTGACTCAATCATCGATTCTTGTCGTCACCACCCCAACTGTTTCAGGCTACGAGATTGTGAAAGTGCTAGGCGTAGTGAGCGGCATAACGGTTCGAACTAGAGGCGTAGGGGGCAAAATAGTCGCAGGAATTGAAGGCATCTTCGGCGGCGAAGTCACAACATACACGTATGAATGTGAAAAAGCAAGGAAAGAATCGCTGCAAAGACTCCTCGAAAACGCTCAGAAAATGGGCGCAAACGCCATTGTTGGAGCCGACTTCGAAACAAGCGACATACTACAAGGCACAGCAACAACCTTCTCAGCATATGGCACAGCCGTGGTCATCAAGCCCGTAGAGAAAACAGAGTAGCAATCGCCTTTCTTCAGCGAAAGCACTTCCAATAATCCTTGAGCAGCTTCTTCAGCGTACCGACAGTTTCCTCAACCTTCGGGCGCACAAAGCTTGGCTCAACAGGTAATGCATACGGATCTTTCACATCGATTTTCTCTAACCCCGCAACCCCGGCTACAAGTGCATACCAACAATAAGGCAGCACTTCCGGATTATATCCACTACCGGGCATGAGCACGATTCTGCCTTTACACACTTTTTCCGCGGTCTTGACAAGCGTTTGTGAAATGCCCAGAAAGCCCTGCACTGTTAAAGCAAGACTGCCAAGCATGTCTGCAAAATGCGGGTCACTTCCGCCGTTGCCCACAATCAGCTCAGGCTTGAACTCCTCAGCCAACGGTGGCACAATCTCTCTTAAAGCATACAAATAAGTCTCATCACTTGTCCCAGGTGGCAACGGCACATTGACATTGTAACCTGTTCCGGCTCCACGCCCAAGCTGCTGAATGAAACCCGTGCCCGGATAAATCGTCCTCGGATCCTGATGCAACGAGACAAACAGCACATTGGGATCCTCGTAGTAAATGTCGCTTGTTCCGTTGCCAGCGTGCACATCGTGGTCGATGATCATTGTTCGTTTCAACCCATGTTTCTGTCGCAAGTACTCAACCATGGCTGCTATATCGTTGAAGAGGCAGAAGCCACCTCCATAGTTGCGACCTGCATGATGATAGCCACAGCCGATTGCAACCGCACGTTCAGCTTTGCCTTCGAATATGGATCTTCCAGCCTCAATGGCGCCGCCCACTATCAACATAACAGCCTCAAGAATCTGAGGAGAAACAGGCGTCTCCATATCGTAGGGGCGACTTGCAGCACCCAGCCGAAAGATCAAGTCAACATAGTCTGGGTCGTGAACTCTCAAGATATCTTCCTTTGTCGCCGGCAGTGGACGCAGCATAAATACATTGGAAAACTTGAACAAGCTTTGTGATTCGAAAAACTTCATGGCGTTGACAAATCGGTCGCCTCTGAACGGATGCCCCTCACCCAAGTCGTATTCAGCGTATTTCTCGTCGTAGACAATACCGACCTTCACACGCGTCCATTCTCCGGTCAGACAGAAACGTCTCACAGAGTATTCACTATTTCAGCATTGCGATTTGCAGCAAGAGGAAATCTCGCTTTCCGCAGAGATGAAAGAAAAACTAGGGTGAAGGACGGTTGATTCTGTCCTTCCTTCTTTCTTTTCTACTTGGGCGTTTCTTCGCTTTGAGGACGAAAGGGTTCTTCGCTCGAAGTGGTCGGTTCATTGGTTGTGGCTTGAGTGTCTGCAGGAGTCTCCGCGGTCGTCTGCATCTGCTCAACTTGGGCTTCGCTTAGTTTTGCAGTTACCTCAACAGGAACTTCGACCTGTAGGGCCTGCGCTGTTTCACTTGTCTTCTCAACTGGAACCTCGGCAGTTGTCGCCTCAGCTGCTTCCGCTGGCGGGGTTGCTGGCAATGGTGGCATCTCAGTGTCTTTTGGAACGAGTTGAATTATCACTTCCTTTATCCAGTTCAGCTCCTGTTTGGTCGCCTCGAGCCCCAGATCAAGAGCGGTGCCCTCTTTTGCGTGAATCTCGTCATCGATTTCGCCAGCCGCATGAGCCATCTCAGTGCTTGCCAAAAACATCTCAAGCGCCATTCGCTGCTCCTCCAACTCATTGAGCTTGCCAGTCATCTTCTCGGACAATGCCTTCCTCTGAACTTCGATTTGCTCGATGTCATCGGTCAACTCTTTGTTAAGGCATTCATAAGCAAACTGAGAGATTCGCCCAGAGCTGTGCAAGTTCTCCAAAGCCTGCTTTTTCCGCGTGTTCACTTCGAGTTCTGTGTTGATCTTCTCGAAAGAGTCTTTCCACGTTAACAAACTACTACACCTAAGTCGAAAAACATGGAAACAACAATTAATCTTTATTAACATGCAGATATATCGCTGGCAGCGAAAAACAAGCCCATTTCTGAGTTTTCTTCAAAAAATACGTTTAAATCTAAGGTAAACATAAACAAAATATCGCCTTAAACGTGTATCTTTCCACAAACCTCGTTGACGATTCCGTCTATTCCTAATAGATCTCTATTCTGTTTATAGGGAAAAATACATACCCTGCGCCAAAGATATATTTATTTCATGAAAAGTTTATATGTGATTAGACGTAACTATACACGATGTTTCTTGGAAACTTCAGAATTCCTTAAGAAAATGCGTAAACGAGTAATCAGAAATTTTCTAGATGTTCTAGTCTTAGCTGAGTTGCGCAAGAGCGCAATGAGCGGCTACGACGTTATGGCCTTTATTCTCAACAAATATCGTTTTCTGGTTAGCTCAGGCACAATCTACTCCATACTTTTTTCTTTGGAACGGAACGGTCTGATCTCAGGCATTTCGATTGAGCGTAAGAGAGTATACAAGCTGACTGAAAAAGGCG
Organism: Candidatus Bathyarchaeia archaeon; assembly: GCA_035283685.1. NCBI lineage: Archaea > Thermoproteati > Candidatus Bathyarchaeota > Bathyarchaeia (SeqCode) > Bathyarchaeia archaeon. The sequence goes on along the minus strand of DATETJ010000008.1, from coordinate 106,993 downwards.
AAGAAGCCATCCGGGCAATCACGAATACCAACGACAAAATATGGTATCTTATATTAAGCCTACTAAAGGTGGAAAAGCAACTGCGAAGTCAGTAGCAGCATTCACAGAGACAATGAGACGATTGCGGAGCTAGGGTTCAAAAGAGTTATATTTGGGCTGCGTTATGTCTGGTTGGTGGCGGGTGTTTGATGATGAATGAAGGTGGCCGCCAAATTCAAGGCTGATACTTCTAAGCGTTGGCTCACCCTGGACTATCGCCCGCTCGACGTGGAACAGCAAGTTCGTGAATTCTGGCAGACACATAAGGTACGCGAGAAGCTTGAACAGCTTAGGTCGACACGCAACAATGGCGTCCTAGGTTATGTCGAAGGTCCACCCACGCTTAACGGTCTACCTCATGTTGGACACGCTCGCGGTCGCGTGATGAAAGACCTGCGCTATCGTTGGAAGAGCATGCAGGGCTTTTATGTTCCATTTTGGGCAGGCTGGGACTGCCAAGGCTTACCAGTCGAATTGGAAGTTGAGCGTGAACTTGGCGTCAAGAACAAGAAGGACTTGGTTGAAAAAGTGGGCGAAGAGCGCTTCGTGGCTGAGTGCAAGAAAACCGTTATGAAGTATCACAAGGAGTGGTTTGAAGCCGACGCAAAGCTCGGCGTTTTTATGAACCATGACAAGGCTTACTGGACCTACCGGGACGAGTATATAGAGCGGGAGTGGCAGTATCTTAAGCGTGCTTGGGAGCAGGGCTTGCTTGGCGAAGGCTACTACATAGTGGCTTATTGTCCACATTGCCAGACTTCGTTAAGCAACGCTGAAGTGGGCCTAGGCTATGAAGAAGTAGAGGATCCCTCGCTCTATTTCAAATTGAAGGTGAAAAACGCCCAGAACGAGTACTTCCTCGTTTGGACAACTATGCCTTTCACTCTTGTAACCGACCTCATGTTGGCTGTTCATCCAGAAGCCGAATACGCCAAGGTCAAAGTGGGCGAAGAAACATGGATAATGGTGAAGCAGCGAGTCGAACTGTTGATGGAAGAGCTCAAGGTAACTGGTTGGAAGGTCGCCGAGGTAGTTTCTGGCAAGGCTCTTGAGGGCGTCAAGTACGAGTATCCGTTTCTTGAGGCGGTCCTTAAGCAACGAGAGCTCGATCAGCATCGTTTAGTTCATACAGTGGTGACTGAGGATTTTGTTGATGTAACCGCGGCTACGGGCGTTGTTCATCTGGCTCCGGGAAATGGAGAGGACGACTTCTGGGTTGCGAAGAGGCGTAATGTGCCTGTTTACGCGCCTTTTGATGATGAAGCTAAGTTTACGGCAGATGCTGGTGAGTTTGCGGGTTTGTTTGCTCGTGACTCTGACTCTGTTGTTGTGGATTTGCTTCGTAAGAAAGGCCTGTTGGTCTCGGTGAAGACGGTTTCGCATGAGTATCCGCTTTGCTGGCGTTCCCATCATAAACTTGTGTGGTTGGCGCGTAGGGAGTACTTCCTTTGGACTGATAAGATGAACAGTCGCGTTGTGGAAGCGGCGGAGAAGGTGCGTTACTTTTTTGAAAGTCCTAAGAATCGTTTTCTCTCGTTTCTGAGGGAGGGTAAGCCGTGGTGTGTTTCGCGTGAACGCGTGTGGGGTGCTCCTCTGCCCGTTTGGGTCTGCCAAAACTGTGGAAATAAGGAGTTGGTTGCCAGTAAGAAGGAGCTGATGGATAGGGCGGATTCTGAGCCTCCTGCTGATTTCGAGTTGCACAAGCCATGGGTAGACCGTTTGGTTTTGAAGTGTGGCAAATGTGGGGGCTTGATGAAGCGTGAGCCTTTTGTGCTGGACACGTGGCACAACAGCGGCGCCTGTCCTTATGCACGCTTTTCAGACAAAGAATTCGAAAAGTACGTGCCCACAGATTTCCTAGTGGAGGCTGTTGACCAAACACGCGGTTGGGCAAACACCCTACTGCTTGAACATGTCTTGCTGACTGAAAAGTCTGAAGCGCCTTACAGAAATTACCTTTTCTACGGGTTCGTGTTAGATGCAAAGGGCAGAAAAATGAGTAAAAGCCTAGGCAACGTCTTAGATGTAAACACGCTGCTCCAACATTATTCCTCCGACCTTTGCCGATTTTACACGCTCTGGAAGTGTTCGCCAGTTGACTCCATGAACTTCGACGTGAAAGAACTAACTAAACGCCCCTTCCAAGTGTTGGGCACGCTATATCATTTGCATCGTTTCTTTATGCAAAACGCCGAGTACGATCATTTTGATCCTAGGCTGCACACGTTGAAGTGGGCTGAGGAGAACGGTGTTCTTAGACCGGTGGACCGCTGGCTCCTGTCCAAACTTCAGCAGGCTGTGAGCGAATGCACCGTTAAGCTGGAGACCTGTGAGTTCAACTTTGCTGCAGAAGCGTTAGAAACGCTTGTTGTTGACACTGTCAGTCGTGAGTATGTACCTATGGTGCGCCGCGATTTGTGGAGTGATGACCCCGAGACGCTGAACAGGCGCTTGACTGTTTATGCGACGTTGTGGCAGACGCTTAGGACTCTGGTGCTGCTTTTCAATCCGTTCACGCCGTTTGTATGTGAGTTTCTGTATCAGAATGTTTGCCGTACTTTGGATAACACTTTGCCCGAGTCTGTGAACTTGGAGAGTTGGCCAGTTCCTGATGAGGTGCTTCGGAATGTTGAGCTTGAGCAGGATTTTGCCATGTTGCAGCGAGTTGTGGCGTTGAGTTATTCGGCTCGGCAGGCAGCTCAGTTGAAGCGTAGGTGGCCGTTGCAGAAGGTTGTGGTTGTTGTGCCGAAAGATGGGCAGAGAGTGTTTCGTGGTCTTGAGGATTTGTTTGTTGAGCTTGCTAACGTGAAGAGTGTAGGTTACCTTGACGAGTTGAATCCTCCGCACACTGAGGCTGAGGAGAAGCGTTGGAAGGTTGCTTCGGAGGGCGATGTTCACGTTTTGTTGGACACTGTGCGTGATAGTAGGCTTTTGGGTGAAGGGGTGATGCGTGATTTGGCTCGGCGGGTGCAGGCGCTGCGCAAGGAGTTGGGTTTTGCGCCTACAGATGTTCTTGGAGCTGTTTTTCTGGCTGAATTGGATGAGGAAACTTCGGGGTTGTTGGAGCCGTTTTTGGGTGAGATGGCAGGTTTGGTTCGGGCTGGGCAGGTGCGTCTTGTTAGGGATAGAAGCGAAGTGAAGGTTGAGTGGCGCGAGTTTTCATTTGATGATAGAAGAGTGTATGTGGCTGTGGCGCAGTAGGGCAGTAAGGCTGTTTTGCTGATTGGCAACCTACTGTGCCTGAGGGCTACCTAGCCCACTTTTTTTGGTGTAGTGAGAACGGCGGAGAAGGCCGGTCTGCTGTTGGGAGAGAGAAGGAAGCAGTTGCGCCCTCCGCGCGTTCTGTACCTGCGATTGACCTTTTATATGATGTGGATTTTGGACCGTGTCCACTGTGCTGTTGCTTTCGCCATCATTTCTTCTCTTTCCAGGTCTGCAACTGCCGTGGCCTTAAGTTCTGCTTTTTCCAAGCTTGCCATGTTATTTTCACCACCGAGCGAGCTTACGCTTTTGAGGGTATAAAAGGCGACGCACGTGCCGAGAGCATTTCTGGTGGTTACATCTAGCCATCACAAGTTGTGACTGTGGGTGCGTATCGTTGCCTAAACAAGGCGGGAGGGATTGATGGCGGCTTGGGCTGGAGATAGTCGCGTCATCAGCGCACGCCGCCGACTTTAGGTAGATGCTTTTTCCTTATGAAAAGCCGGTGCGAACGCGAATGAAGGAAAGGGGAATGCTTTAATATTATGATATTAATAAGATTTAATCTGCGCGCGTGCCCGAGTCATTCTCTCCAATGTCTGGAGCGTTAGGATCTTCTCCTCCTTCCCACTCCAGAACTCCTCTGAGTTTTGGGTTCGCTCCAGACCGCGCGCGCTTTATGCTTAGTGTTTTGTTTAGAGCAATTTTTGAAGGCTTTTCGCTCTTTGAAGAGGCTGAGCTTGCCCATAGACTCTTTTCCATTATGCTGCATGTCTGCTATCGTTGACTCTCCTCGGCGCCCATCATTCAGTTCGACGCCTTACTCGTTTCGTTTGCTCTAAAGTGTAGCTCTAAATGCCTCTGTCATCATACGCAGTGTTGGGGGTTGATGAGGCAAACTAGTTGTCTGGATGTTTCCTCCTTTCTCTCTCATGCCGATCGAAACCCCCAATCTTGCTTTAATTAGAAGCTGTGTGTGTTCTGGAAGCTATTACTCGAAACGCGTTTGTTGATGGCGAGATGATGTTTGGCTAGTCATGATTCCGCAACACTTCAGATTTGGTTTATATGGTAAAGCAGGTTTATGATTGCTGACAGGAAAAAAGGGGACTTGCGAATGAGCATGAAGCAGATTGCTGCAAATGCGGCGTCCAAGTTTCGAGGCGGCTACAACTGTGCTGAGAGCGTTCTACTAGCAATGGCTGAACATGAAAGCGTAAACAGTTCACTTATTCCCAAGATTGCCACACCCTTCGGCGGAGGCATTGCCAGAAGCGCCTCAATCTGTGGATGTGTCACGGGATCGCTTATGGCTATAGGCATGAAACATGGACGCATACAAGCCTCAGAAGACAGACTTGAAGCATATGCTATTGCCACGAGTTTCATGACCGAGTTTGAAAAAAATTCGGAAGTCTAGTCTGTTACGACCTCATTGGCTGCGATTTTCGGACACCTGAAGGACACAAGCGTTTTGAAGAGCTGAAGGAGAGTAGATGCGCGAATTTCGTTCAAGGCGCCATAGAAATCATGCTTGAAATCGAGAAGCGTCAACTCAAACGGTAGGTGCTCCAGCTTTGTTAAGCCGTTTGACAGGAAGCGACATGGCACGTTCAAATTCGTAGACGATTCTGGACACCACGGTCCATGTTTCCAGCATTTCAGGGTCAATGCATATCATTTCGTCTGCTAGCTTCAGACTCGCCTTAGAGAAGTGCCCTTTCGGAAACCCTCCCACCAACACAGTTGGCTTGCCTAGCCCAGCCAAGTTTGAAACGGCTGTCTCGAGAGTTTGAGGCTTGCCGATTCTGCTTAGAGCCAGAACGAAGGATGGTCTGATCTGTCCTAAAAGGTGTGTCAAAGTTTGTTGTCTTATGGCGAGTAAAGGCTCTTGAGTTTCTGGCGGAACTTGCCCAAACTCGAACAACTGCTCTATTAGACTGACGAATCGACTGTAGTTTCGCGGCAATCTGGCTTGCGGGTTGACCCATATCACATAATCGTTGAGCGTGTGCACGTAGATAGACAGCAGTTTTTCCTTGTTGAGCGGAGAACCCAGACCCTCGAGCAGAGAGAAGTGCACAATGTCAGGTCGTCCACTCCTCTCGCTCAGTTCCAATCTCTTCATTGCTGCGTGATGATATGAGCGATCTAGAAGCATAAGTTTCGGATGCTTTCGATGCAGTCTTGAATGCTTCCTAACAGATGGATGATTCCAGAGACTCTCCGGTATAGTTTCCAGCGCCGACTCGGCTATGATCAGCGTCAGCAACTCTTGATCCCCTCTCTTCGACACAGATGATTTTGTTGGGAGATTATGTCACTTGGCTTTTTCTTGGACGCAAGACTATGTATGTTGTTGCTGCAACGAGTACCGCAACTGCAACAATGACCACCAGGAAGAAGTATGGAAACGCCATGGCGGGCATTTCAGGTAGCGCGACAGCTCCTCCCACTAAGATGCTTGCCCACAAACTGCTGAGTTGCACCGTGATTTTTCCGTCTTGAACCTTGTATTTTTGAGAGTTGAGCACATCTGTTAGGTTGGCGCCGTCCGATAAGAAGCTCGAAAGGTCCACGGTGACTGTCTGTGGGGTGACGCCGTTGTTGTAGATTAGCACTGCGATGGGGTTTGTGGAGTTATCCTCTCTTACGAGCGTGTAGATGTGGTTTGCGTTGTCGGTCAACAAGGTATGCAGTGTGCCTGTTCGCAGGACAGAGTAGCCTTTCCTTATCGATATGAGTCTCTTGTAGTGCTCCAGCATGTTGAGGTCAGGCTCTAGTCCTAGGTCTTGCCACAGGTAAGGGCGTCTGCAGTCTGGATCGGTTAGCCCCTGCATGCCCACCTCATCACCGTAATAGACGACTGGTGCGCCTGGATAAGTCATTTGAAAGATCACTGCCAGCTTCATTCGGTTCTTTTCTCCGCCTAAACGTGTAAGGGCTCGTTCGGTGTCGTGTGAATCCAGAAGGTTGAACGCTGCGTAAAATGCCTCAGATGGATAATCATCTATAATCGATGTTAGCTTGAAGTCAAAGCCGTTGACATTTCCGCCTAAAGCCCACTCTAAGACTGCGTCTCTAAACCTGTAGTTCATTACAGAATCCCATTCATCGCCTTGTAGCCAAGGTGTGGCGTCTCCAAAGAATTCCCCAACGATGTAGCCGTCATGATTGAGCTGCTTGTAAGCCGTTCTAAATCCTTTCCAAAACGAGTGGTTAATGTCTTGGCCCGTGTCGAGGCGCCAGCCGTCAACGCCCAATGCGTGCCAAAACTTGATAACAGAGTCATTCGGGTCACCGTAAACATAGGTTTTGAAGTCGGCGACCTCGGTTACTTCGGGTAGGTTCAGAAACCCGTGCCATGCTTGGTAGCTGTTTGGCCAATTGTAAAAGTTGAACCATGTGTACCACTGTGAGCTTTGATTTTCGTATGCGCCTTGGCTTTGAAAGTCGTTGTCTCTGTCGAACCATTGGTGTTTTGCGCTGACATGGTTGAAAACTCCATCTAGAATCACTTTTATCTCATGTTTGTTCAGTTCGTTTGTCATGTTTCTGAACACTTCCAGACTTTTCTCTGGGTCCACAACAAGTGTTCCGTCTTGTAGGCGCGAGTGGGTGCCGAAATAACGGTTCACAGATTTATAGTCGATGATTGTGTACCCATGGTTATCTGTGGAATCCATGGTCGGATTCAAATAGATGGCTGTTACTCCCAGATCGGCTAGGTATTGAGCCTTGTCTTGGACGCCTTTGAGGTCGCCTCCAAACCAGTCTCTGCCTCTTGCAGGTTCTTCAGGAATCTCATTCCAAGGCATCTTCAGAGCGCTGATAGATTCCTCTCGACTCCAAGCTCTCCAAAGGAGATCACCGTCCACGGGGTTGTTTGATGGGTCGCCATCGCGGAATCTGTCTGGAAAGATCTGGTAGAATACCGCGTCCTTGACCCAGATAGGGGATTTAAAGACGCTGTCGCTCGATTGGGCTGAGAAGGGATCAGATGAACGTGCGTGTTGGCTGCTAAGAGCCCTTAGCTGTGAGGGGTCAGCCGTTGATCGTTGTTGGGTAATCGTGGAAAAGGAGCTGAACATTAATGATACAGTCATGGTTAGAATGAGAATCCTATTCATCATTTTTGTTCATCAGCTCTTTGTACGAATTCGTTTTTTAGCTTGACGGAAACATAACGGTTGCTCAACGACTTTTTCAGTCGGATACACGCCTACTATTGTTGTACAGTGTAGGGAAAAGCCTATCTGGACATTTGTGATTCATAATATTGGAAAGAGCATGAAAAGTGAGATGAGGTTCTCAAGGAAAGTAGTGGTTGGGCTCTTAGCGGGCGCCGCCTTGGTTTCGCTTGTTGGCGCAACAGCATACGTGTGGTTTTTCCGCATCAGGACACCGGTTGTTTACGGCGAGTCGCTAGAGTTCTGGTATTCAGATGAAACGCTGAACGGTGCATGGCTGAGAATCGGAGTGAACCAGACGACATCGCGTCCAGCTGTAGATTTGACTAAAGGAGTCTTCGACGTAGAAGTACTAGTTAACAACACCAGCCTAAGATCGGCAGGAGTCAAAGTCGAGATCAAGGCCGTCGACATCGCCACGGAAGGAACAACGAACTTCATTGGTTTCAACGTCACTGGCGTGGGCTTCAGTTGGGGTGCTATAAATTGGGAGCAGGAGCTTCAAGCTGACAGCCTGAACAACTGGGAGATACGATATGTTTTGAGCAGCGAAGCACCGTTAGGATATACCGGTTTCAGCATCGACTGGACCGTAAGCCGCTTTGAGACAGTTGTGCAAGAAAAATTGGAGTTCGCAACTATTGACCGAGGCTCGCATTCTGGGCAAATCAACCCTGCCTACTTTGTTATTCAAGACACTGAAACTTGGATCGAAGTCTGGAACCAACATGCGCAGTTTATGCTGGATCCACCGCCTCCGCCTTCAATAGACTTTTCAAAGCACACGGTTATCGCAGCATTCATGGGAGAAGTCAACACAGGTGGGTATGCAGTCAATGTTTATGACCTGATCGATACGGGCTCATCAATAGTTGCCAAGATAGAGAAAACACGGCCTGGTCCCACCTGTATCGTGACGCAAGCGCTTACTCAACCGTATCACATCGTTCAAATAGCTAAGACTGACAAGCCAATCTTCTTTGATGTCGTCACGAAAACTATAGAATGTCCTTGAGGAACTCGGATTAAATTAGGCTCTGGAAAGGCGATTTCTTAGCAGGTTTTCCAGTTGTTATCATGGAATGTAGGGATTCTTACTTTCGTTAGGCTCTCTGCGTAACCCTAAGTGTTTTGCTTGACTACTCTTAAAAGGGAAAAGAGCTTTCAAGGCGTGTTGGTTACCTGCCAAACGCTTCCTCTCTCCAAGGGGCTTGAGGTGGGAGAAAGATGAAGAGGGTAACTTTCGATGACTCTCTCACCTATGACAATCTTGGCCAAACGCCTTGAACTGTAATCTATATCGTCACCTACAATTCTGAATTCATAACGCTTTTGGACTGTTGACTTTTAATTTACAGCATATGGCAGATTATGGCACTCTGTTCACATTGATCCTCGTAGCCCTCACATTTGTGGTAGTGGGCATGATTTTCATAGTCTACATCATGATTATTGGAGAAAGGGAGAAAAAGGTGAAGGCTGAAGGAGAACCCGCTGCTGAGGAAAAGGCGCCTGAGGCAGAGTGTCCACACGGTTTCGGATACCTGAGCGATTACCCGCGAAATCAACCGATCCCTGAAGAATGCTTCGGATGCCTAAGCGCCATACAATGCGTGAATCAAAAAACACAAGCAGCAGTGGCCGAAGTCACTGAGCCCGTTGAACAGCAATAAACCAGTCTTTTCTGAATAAAGCAAAAGAAAATATTGCCTATAGTTCCTTCATATCTGGTGCGCAGGTTTGCATAGGAACCCAGTATGAATGAAACTAGGCATATAGCGTTGCAGCGCATCCGCACTTTGTTTGAGCTTGCCAAAGAGAACATTCGCAAGGAGCCAGAGCTGGCGCAACGCTACGCCCAAATCGCAAGAAGAATAGCCATGCGAACACGAGTGAGATTGCCAGTTGAGTACAGGCGGCTTGTTTGCAGGCATTGTAAAAGCTTTATTTATCCAGGAGTCAACAGTCGTGTCCGCGTTCACCCTAGACGTGAACCTCACGTGGCAGTAACATGCCTAGTTTGTGGCAAAACCACGCGCGTACCATCGAGAAGCCGTGAGAAAAAGAAATGATTACATCCAAGATGAAACGTCGGTTCAAACAGAAGTTCAGCAGCGAGAGACCCACAGTTTGGGTGGGCAAGGAAGGGTCGACTGCGCAGATTGTGAATGAAATCAGTAGGCAACTGGATCAACATGAAGTTGTGAAAGGAAGAATTCTGCAAGCTGCGCTCAAGGATGAAGATGCTAAGGAAGTAGCAACCAGAGTAGCCAAAGAGACAGAGTCAACCCTCGTTGAAGTTCGTGGACACACATTCATATTGTACCGACGCAAAAGAAAGCCGAAAACCGCAGAGAAAACCGTTAAGCCCTCTGAACCGAAACGTTGAGTTCTTTCAATGCGGTTATGATTCTGTTTCTGTCCATTGCTTTCAGGCTTTTCCAATCGAAGAATGCGGCTTCCACTTTCTCCACCGTTCGTTGAACACACTGCTTAACCACATCCGCTTCTACACTGGGCGCCGCATACTTCGAAATTATGTGACCAAACGCCCATGGTGTGGTTAGCGCGATTCGAGTGAATCTTTCATTGTAGTGAGGTCCGCCCACGCCTAGAACTGCAGCATATCTTGAGTTCCTCGTGATTGCTGCCATCGCTGCTTGAGCAACAGCTTCAGCCGCCTTCACGTCTTTCCACTGCTCCAGCGAGCTGCCTAACTCCACGAACATTGCAGGCACGTCTAACGATGGACCGTGATGCGTACATTCATACGAGACCTCGTAAGGCAAGTTGCTTTCATCCTTCTTTCTCGCCAGCTCTAGGATCGCGTCTTTCATTGCGCTGGCGGGGCAAATTGAAACCCGTTTGTTGAGCCCACCTAGCTCTGCTTCACTTAGATTCCCGGGTACATGCACTGATAGAGTTGGAAAGCCGCTTACACTGGCATGACGGGAAACAAACACGACCAGTTCAGGGACAAGGTGCTCTGTAATGTACTGGCTGTGAATGAGTTCCTCGTTTATGAAAACCAGTTTTACGTCGCCGTTGGCGACCTGCTTGAAGTACACGTTGTTGCCTTGGAAGTTCTCTGGAAGCTTTTCGAATCCATGCTGCTCTATGATCTGTTGCGCAATGTTCATGCTTGCGACATCTTTGGTTGAGGCTACAATCAGAATCATGGATTGCTACCTGTCGCAGTAATGAACGGTCAGTAAACTTATATGTGCTTTGAACTGTCTTCTAACCTCAAATCGCAAGACTGCAAGGAGATGAAATGACGCCCATGCACCTACTCGCCCTTAAAGATTGGACACCCAAGCGGATAGTAGAAGTAATAGACAAGTCAATAGAGATCAAGAAGAACCCGGCAAGACACCGCAATACCTTGAGCGACAAGTCGCTGGCAATGATTTTCCAGAAAACCTCGACTCGGACACGCGTTTCTTTCGAAGTGGCTATGACTCAGCTGGGCGGTCACGCCCTGTACTTGGACTGGAGAACTACCAACCTCGTTCTAGCTGACATTCGAGATGAAACCCAATACCTGTCTCGAAACGTTGACTGCATAATGGCTCGATTAATGAAGCACTCCGACTTGCAGGCTATGGCTGAAGCCTCACGAGTGCCAGTTATAAACGGTTGCGATGAGAAATATCACCCTTGCCAAGCCTTAGCTGACCTCATGACCATCAAAGAAAAAAAGGGCAAGTTGAAAGGCGTCAAACTCGTCTATATCGGCGTGCACAACAACGTGTGCAACTCGCTTATAGTAGGCTGCACAAAAACAGGCGTCGAAATCACAGCGGTCACGCCTTTGAGAAATGAGCCTTCAATCGACACGGGGCTTCTAAAGGCTGGGGAAAAAACAGGGCTATTCCACTCAACATTAGATGTCAAGAAAGCCGTTAAAGACGCTGATTTCGTTTACACTGACACATGGGTAGACATGGAGTTTTTCACCGACCCGAAATTCAAGGATGAGAAGGAAAAGCGAATCAAGCTTATGATGCCATATCAAATCAACAAAGACTTGATGAAAGGCAGCAAAGCCTACATCATGCACGACATGCCCATACACCGAGGCTACGAAATCAACGCTGACATCATAGAAAACCCAAAATCAATAATCTACCAGCAAAGCGAAAACCGACTGCACACGGCGAAGGCGGTTTTGCTGAAGCTATTGACTGGGAAATAACATCCCTAGACTTTCGAGGCTTTCAGATTGCCCATTTTGCGATGAATGGTCAGTTCTGTGACGTGACCTTGCTTGTTGATGTGGAAACTAAGCTTTGCGTTCTTGGCTGTGCCCAGATCGTAGCCTGCGTATATGCGTGTGGAAATCGGGAGAACCCGCATTGTGAAAGTGTCAGGTCCTGTAGTTAAGCCCCAGAGTTTTCCGTTTCGCCAGAGCAAACCGAATCTCACCTCGTATTTGTCACGTGTCACCTTCACGACTATTTCCATGGTGTCCTCGCTGCGTGGCCAAGTCAAGCCGCCTAAGATAATGGTCTCGATCTGGTTTACCTTGTTCTCACTGATACTGAGTCGGTCGAGAAGCAGTCTTCGCCAACCCTTCATTCTTTCTTCGTCGTTCAACTCCTTCTTGCCGTACTCGTAATCTCCTTTCAGCACAGCGTTGACCATTCTTACCGTTCGATTCGTCAGGTCGTTGAGTTCAGCTGTGTTTTCGTTGCTAAGCGAGAAAACGGAGTTGACAGCGTCTTGTCCAACTGCTGTGAGCGTTAGGTAGCCTGCATCAATTTGGAGGATGAGTTGACCTCCCGTGGGCAGTCTGTATGTTCCTTTAAAGCTCTTCATATCTGATAGGCGTGACTTGCGGGTAATTGGGGGAAATCCTACTTCTTTGCCGAAAAGCAGTCTCTCTATTTTGTCTCTTAACGGAGAGATGAGAGGGTTCTTACCGTAGGACTGGTTACAGAACAGGACAGTCAACGTGTCGTGGTCTACGAACCATGTGAAGAGAGCACTGCTGCCCAAGTCGCTGCCGCCGTCGTGTTGGATAACCTTTCCACGTTCAGTGGCTAGAATGCTCCAGCCATAAGCATAGTTGTTCATGAAGGGCGTGAACAGCTTCTTTTTTGCTTCGGCTGAGAGGATTTTGTCGCCTTTGAGCGCAAGGTACCATTTGTGCATGTCGTTTGTTGTGGACAGTATTTCGCCGTTGCCGATAACGTTCCAGTGAGGTTGGTCATGTTCGCTTAGGTTTAGTCTGAAGCTTTTTTCTCCCAAATACCATGTAGCAACTGTTCTCTTATGCCAGTTTGGGATGCGATAGCCTGTGAAGAACATCCTAGAAGGCTTGAACAAGTGCTCATGCAGATACTCCTCGTAAGGCTGTCCGGAAACAATCTCAACGATAGCGCCCAGAAGCGAGTAACCAGCATTTGAATACTCATAGCGAGTTTCTGGGAGAAAAAGCAGAGGCGCGTCCAAAGCTTTCTTAACAGTCTCATCGCGATAAGCAACTACGTAGTCTTCGCCTGTGAAGTTGATGACTCCAGCTGTGTGCGTTAACAGATTGTGAAGCGTGACCTGCTGCTTATCCTTAGGCACGTTGGAGAAGTACTCAGTAATGCTGTGTTCTGTCTTGAGCTTGCCCTTCATCTCTAGTGTCATGATCGCAGCCGCAGTGAACTGCTTCGTAATCGAGCCAACACAGAAAACCGTGTCAGCAGTGTTAGGGATGCTTTTTTCTCGGATAGCCAAGCCGTATCCTTTGTTGAAAAAGATCTTCTTGTCCCTAGCAGCCAAGAATGCGCCTGAAAAACCAAAAGGCGTAATTCTACTGAGATACTTGTCAAACTTGGCAGCTAACCCGCGCTCAACAATGATCTTCTCGCTCAACTCAAACACCCAGCAATCAGTGGCACTATCTGAAGTGTCTAACCAGACATCAGCCTACCCATTAGCTTTTCCGCTGAACCATTGTGGACGCTCATCTTGGGGCTTGGCGTAACTTTGATGCAGTTTCGGCTGAGCTCCTTGGATTGATTATTCTTTTAAGTGCGTTCGTCGATGAATATGCAAGCCACAGAGGAGATTATGGAGCGTTTTCCTTGTCGTCTCTATCGAGTTTGCAGAATGGCAGGTACGTTGTTCTGAAGAAGTTGGGCGAGGGTGGAAAAGGCATCGTGTACAAGGCTAGAGACACTGTTCTGAACCGTGTTGTAGCCATAAAGATGCTCAAGACCACAGTGGCGGGAGAGGACGCGCATTCACGGTTCTTACGTGAGGCTCAGATGGTTGGCACGCTTAATCATCCGAACGTTGTTTCCATTCATGACATTGGGAAGGAGGACGATAAGCAGTTTTTTGTGCTTGAGTTTGTAGACGGGATGAGTCTTCGCGAGCTTATGGGTACGTATCCTGAGGGCAAGTGTGACATTCAGACGATTTTGAGAATCGGCATTGATGTTTGTGGTGCGTTGCAGTATGCGCATTCTCAGGGTGTTCTGCATCGGGACATTAAGCCTGAGAACGTGATGCTTAATCGTGAAGATACTGCGAAGTTGATGGACTTTGGCTTAGCTAAGATGCTTGGGCAGCCGAGCCTCACTCAAGAAGGCATTATTGTTGGCACAGTTGCCTATGTGGCTCCTGAGATTGCCTTGGGTCGTGGTGCAGATGCAAGGTCTGATTTGTATTCGTTTGGTGCGGTTCTTTACGAGGCTGTTACAGGCAAGCCTCCGTTTGTTGGCGAGGACGCGGTGAAGGTCATTTTTAGTCATATTCATGATGTTCCCGTGTCGCCGACTAAGTTGAACGTGAAGGTTCCGCATGCTTTGTCTGACTGTATTATGAGGCTTTTGGAGAAAGAGCCGGAGAAGAGGTATCCGAGTGCGTCCGATCTGCTTAAGGTGTTGAGGGACATCGCTGAAGGCTTTTTGAGAGATGTTTATGCTCCTTCGGGAAAGCCTGCGGTTGTTGTTCCCGGTTCTCGTCCTGTTGCTGCAAAGGAGATTCAGCTTGTCGATAGGGCTGATGAGATGAATCTTCTCCGAGAAGCAGTTGACAGAGCTGTCCGGGGCGAAGGTGGTCTTGTTTTTCTCTACGGCGAAGCGGGTATTGGCAAGACAAGGTTGGCTAGGGAGCTTAGAGCTTATGCGCATTTGCGGGGCATGCGGGTTCTTTATGGAAGATGCCCTGCGTTGTTTAGGATGGATGGTGTTCCTCCCTACGTCTTATGGAGCGAAGTTGTTAGAGACTATTTGGAAAATTGCAGTCCGGAGCAGTTGTACCATGTTGTGGGCTTTTATCCAGCTGAGATTGCGAAAATTGTTCCTGAGCTTAGGCAGAAGCTTGGTGCCATTCCTCAGTCTTTTCCTATAAGTCCTGAGATGGAGCAGAATCGGCTGTTTGAAGCGTTTTCTCAGTTTATCGGCAACATTTCTAAGGAGGCTCCGTTGCTTGTGGTTCTTGATGATTTGCAGTGGACTGATTCGACTTCGCTTCTGCTTCTTCATTATTTGGCTCGGGGTGCGCATCGGAGTTCTTTGCTTCTTTTGGGCGCTTACCGGAGCACTGACATTGACTCTAAGCATCCGTTGACTGCGGTTTTGACCGAGTTGAACAGGGAGCGCCTGCTGCAATCTGTTTCTTTGAAGCGCATGTCTCTGAACGAAATCTCCGAAATGATCAAGCAGACATTGGAGCAAGATGACGTTTCAGCAGAATTCTGTAGACTGGTCTTCGAGAAAACTAGGGGCAATCCGTTTTTCGCTGAGGAAGTAATCAAGTCGCTGAAGGAAGAAGAGGTAATTCATCGAGAGAAAGACGGATGGAGCATTGGGGAGGTTTCAAGGATTGAGTTTCCTGAGACTGTCAAGAGTGTTGTGAAGGCTAGAATAGAGCGGCTGGATGAAGAGTGCCAGAGTGCTTTGACTTTTGCTTCGTTTATTGGTAATGATTTCACTTGTGAAGCTTTGGCTGCTGTTACCGGCATTGAAGAAAACAAATTGCTTGAAGTGATTGAGAAGCTTCTGAAAACAGGATTGGTTAAGCACAAGGTGATTCGAGGAGAAGATGTGTGCTCCTTTGCCGACATCATCATCAGAGACGTTGTTTACGAAGAGGTCAGTCCCTTCAGGCGCAAGAAACTCCACAACACTGTAGGATGCGCTCTAGAGCAGGTTTATGCTAAGAGGATTGATGAGCACTTTGGCGAGTTAGCCTTACACTTTCTCGAGAGCGGCGACAAAGAAAAGGCTCTTGACTACTTCCTGAAGGCTGGAGAAAGAGCTGCAAAGATTTATGCCAACAGTGAGGCTGCTTCTTACTTCGAATCTGCTCTCAGGCTTCTTGAGGAAAGGGATGGTGAGCTTCAACGAAAGGCGTTGGTGTTGGAGCGATTGGGAGACATTAAGAAACTTTCTGGAGAGTTTGATGCATGCTTGAAGTATTGGGACGAAGCGTTGCTGTTACTGGCTAAGTTGAATGAAAAGCAACGGATTTCGGCGTTGCACAAGAAAATGGCTTTTGTACTTTGGGACACGCTTGGTGAGGTGGAAAGAGCCAGAGAACATCATGAAACCAGCTTGAAGATCTTGGAGGCTGAGCCTGAATGCATTGAATTGGCTCGCCTCTATAATGATATGGCTCACATGTATTGGCGCAACGGACAGACGTCGAAAGCTCTTTCTTTGGCGGAAAAAGCACTCGTAATAGCTGAAAAGCTCAACGCTCTTGACGCAGTTGCCTATTCATACGATGTAATGTCGCAATGTTTGGGTTTTCTCGGAGGCATCAAGAAAGGGCGTGAGTATGCGAATAGAGCTTTGAACATAGCCTTGGAAAACAATTATTTGGAAATAGCCGTGCTCTCATACTGCAGAGTAGCCGGTTTTTTTCACTTTGAAGAGTACCAAGAACGCCTAGAATATCTTGAGAAAGGACTTGCGCTCGCGAAGAAGCTAGGAAGCCTGAGTAGGCAAGTGCTCTTTTTGAGTTGGTTGTCAATAGAATATCGGGATAGAGGAGAGCTGGACAAGGCGGTGACTTTCGGAGAGGACGCACTTGAGCTAGGCAACAGAATCAACGATAGGACCTATTTGCCATCCTGCTTTTTCATTCTTGGAGAAGCTTTCCTAAAGAAAGGAGAATGGGACAAAGGCGAACAATATTGTGCCAAAGGTTTGGAACAAGCTCGGGAGTTGAAGGAATTCCAACCTGTAGCTGAGGGTCACTTGGGTTTTGGGCGCTTGCATTTTGACCGAGGGGAATACGCGAAGGCAAAGGAATCACTTGAAGAAGCGATGAAGATATGCAAAGAGGCTGAAGCAAAGACCTATGAAGTATATATCTCTCTGCTTCTAGTTCCAGCGCTTGTTGAGCTTAGCGAGTTTGAAGAAGCTCAAGACCTAATCGATGGCGTGCAGAAGTTCGCTGTCGGGACAGAGGAAAAATACCTGGTTGCCTTCTCGAAGGCACTGAAGGCTATGCTGCTTCGCGCCCAGAAGAAATACGCAGAATCCATTGGACTCTTCGAGAAATCCGTTCAAGAGCTTGAATCTATGGATGCAAGAATGTGGGATGCCTACGGTTTTGCCAGATGGATTCTCTGCGAGTATGCTCGTGTGTATTTGGAGAGAAACCAGGAGGGCGACAAGGAAAAGGCTCACAATCTTCTCAACCAAGCGTTGGAGATGTTCCAGAAGATGGGCGCCAAGAAAGACATAGAAAAAATACTGGTCAAGAAGAAGCTGCTCACATCCTAAGAGCCGAATAGTATGCATGAACCTTCTAGACATGTACACGCACTCGGTTGGTGAATAAGAATTGCTTGAAGGCAAGAATGTGAATCTGCGATTGATGGAGAAAGAGGACCTGCCACTGTTTGCACAATGGTTCAACAGCGCTGAATGGTTTGGTGAATACGGGAGTCCGTCGCAGCATTCTCTGGCTGGATTGGAGGAGTGGCTCAATAGCGCCTTTTTCGAAACGAGGGTCTTTGTCATCGAGAAGAAAGACGGAAGCAGAGTTGGCTACGTCTGGCATTTTAACGTGGTTGCGCCCTATATGCAGATGCTAGAAATAGGCTATGGTCTCGTCGCCAGTGAGAGAAGAAAAGGCTATGGCACTGAAGCTGCACAGCTTATAGTGGACTATCTTTTTCTCACGAAGAACGTTGCTCGAATACAGGCAACAACTCACCCAAAGAATGTGGTTTCTCAGAGGGTTCTAGAAAAAGTTGGGTTCAGAAGAGAAGGCATCTTGAGAAAACCTCATCTTATCAGGGGAGAGTGGACTGATCTGTTCATCTTCAGCATTCTCAGAGAAGAATGGAAAGAGCCGAGAATACTAACAAAAACAAGATGAAGCAAGCGAGTTTTTTGTTTTGCAGAGGAGTTATAGCCGCTTTTATCCAAGACAGAATACGTTGTTGAAGTGAGAATGTGAGCAAATCCTCTCACAAGTTTCATGAGGAAATTCAGAGTGTAAAGACTTTCGAGCAAGATTTGAAGAAAGACAGAGAGGAGTACATAATCGACGTGTTAGAATATACCCAGAAAAGTTTTGATGATGTGTACAGAGATGTGTACAGAGGAGAAATATTAATGAGGGATGAATGGAATGAAAAGAATCCACAGACTCCAGAGGAAATACACAAGTTTTACAAGGAGACAAAGAACTATCTCTTTGACTTGGGAAATTGGCACTTTGGAAGCCATAGACGGTTTGATGTTAAGCTTTTAGCATATTGTTTAGAATCAAGATCAAAGAAAGTTCTCGATTTCGGAGCAGGAATAGGTCAGAATGCGTATATGTTGGCAAGGGAAGGGATTGAAGTAGTTGTTGCAGATGTGGATTCTTACACGCTGGATTTTGCAGAATGGAGATTCAAGAAACATCACGTACCAGCAACGTTCTGGAGAGTGGACAAAGAACCAGCACCGAATGAGAAGTTTGATATGATACTATGTTTTGACGTTCTTGAACATATACCTTTGGAAGAGGCAAAGAAAACAGTTGAATTATTGGGCTCATTAAAAGCTCCAAGAGCAAAGGTGCTTCTGACTGCACCCTTTGAAAAGACGAGCTTGAATCCGATGCATTTCAATCGGAACGAAGAACTTGACAAGCTTATACAGAAATTTCTAAGTAAAGATGTCTTGTACACAAGTGAAGATGTCTTATATACAAAAATACTCGAAAAAATAATGACAAAAGCCGCTTGAACACACAACAACTGCCTTTTTTCTATGCATATTGCCCACGCCACTGGGCGACATTCCTAAACCACGTTGATTTGTGTGTGGGCATAGAAATTCTATCTTCTCTCTCTGAAGAATCGAATTTAAAAGAACAGAAACTACAAATGTAGACATATGAACTGGATAATTCCAACCATACTAGCGATGGTGTTGTTTGGTTCTTGGGGAATTTTGGTAAAATACGCTGCTGGAAAGCTTGATACTGTTTCCTTTTCCTTTTTCAATGCACTTTCCTCTGTGATAGTGATAGCTGTGGTATTTGCGTATTTCTGGTTCTCCAGATCTACAATTCAGTTAACACGGGAAGGTGTTTTCATTTCGTTGATAGCGGGCATGATTGCTGTTCTCGCAGTTTTGGCAGAAGTAACTGCCTATCAGATAGGTAGTCTTTCTACCTTAAGTCCTATGATAGCAGCAGGCGTTGCTGCAATTACTGCTGTAGGTGGAATCGTTCTGTTCAAAGAAACTATAGCGCCAAAGATAGTAGTAGGAATTCTTTTAGCAATAGTCGCTATTTACTTACTTTCTTCCTGAGCATTCTAGCACGCGCGATGTAACTCTTAAATATCGTTTTCCTTCATTCAGACGAAAGGAGAATCGCCATTTGAGCAAGAAGCCTGTGAAAAACCTCAAAATCATCGTAGACGTTGATATGGAAGGAATCTCTGGAATCGACGACCCCAGTCAAATTTGGGGTGACCAGAAGGGATTCGAGAAGTCTCGAAGCCTGATGACTAAGGAGGTTAACGCAGTAGTTCGGGGTCTAAAGGCTGGAGGTGCAACAGAAGTCAGAGTTGTCGACGACCATATGTCTGGTGGTCCAAGCCCCTTGAACATAATTCCTGAAAAGCTGGAGAAGAGCGCTAAGCTGTATCAGGGACCAGATTTTTGGGGAAGACTGAACGAAGCTCTAGATGGATCATTGGCGGCTGCGGTTCTTCTTGGTTATCACGCGATGGCAGATGACAAGGAGGGCTTCCTAACCCACACAATTCATCCTTTCAATATTGCCCGAATAGAGATAAATGGAAAAGTAGTGGGCGAAACGGCGTTAGCGGCGCTCAAACTCGCTGAGCACGGAATTCCTGTGATAATGGTGACTGGCGATCAAGCGCTCATTAGAGAAGCCTCGGAGCTTCTGCCTGGAATTGAAACGGTGCAGGTGAAGACTTCGCTGAACAGAAGGACTACCAAGTGTCTGGACTCCGCTGAAGCCAGAAAGCGGATAGAGGAAGCGGCAAAGCGAGCAGTTTCCAAGATAGACCAGCTGAAGCCTCTAGGAATTCAGCCGCCGTACAAGGTCAGGATTTCTTTTCCTACAAAAGAACACGCAGAAATAGCTGCGATTATCCCTGAGGCAAGAAGAAGCGGAGAAACGGCTGTTTCGTACATTGGCAGAAACGTCGACGAAGCCGAGGCATTCATCAACACAGAGATTGCCCTAACAACAAGCATATTACTAAGAAAATTCATTCGTGAACTCGCAAAACTTGAGAGTTTTTCCCGAATCGAAGAGAAATTCTGGGAGAAAACTAGGGCAGATTGGCTTTTCCAATGAACGCATTACTCAAGACGTGCCTCTTAGCATTTTCAGAGAGGAATGGGAAGAACCAAGAATACTGACAAAAACTGAGAAGTAGAGCGGCTTTGTCCGTCACCAGCATATAGGGCTTTGATTAAAGGCTTTTTTGTCTGATGTTCTCTTCATGGTCTAGTCTTTAATACTAATCCAGCTAATCTTGTCTTCTGGGTATCAAAAGTGGTTGATATTCAGACAGTTTCTATTGCTGTTGCTTCCGCAAGTGTTGTTGCAGGAATCATCTATTATGCTCTTCAGCTTAGGCATCAAACCAAGATGAGAAAGACAGATGCATTCTGGAGAGTTTATCAGAGTTTCAATAGCAAAGAGTTCCTTGAAGCTACTTTTAAAGTGTGGAACCTGGAGTTTGAGGACTACGATGATTTCTTGAAGAAATACGGTGCACCATTTGCTGAAACACCAGTTGCCGTGGCAATGTCAGTGGTTGCCAACTTGTATGAAGGAGCTGGAGAGCTTCTTCACAGCGGTCTTGTAGACTATGAGGCTCTTTCAGAAATGCCTACCAACATGATTTGGAAGAAAATGAAACCTATCGTTGAGGGAGCTAGAAAGCAATACAACTTTCCAACACTGTGGGACCATTTTGAATATCTCTACAATGAAGGAAGGAAAAGAGAACAGAAGCTTTAGCAGTCAAAGGTTTAGGCAGATGGTTGGTTCTTGAGGTTTGAGGTTGGTTGTGACCCCCAGTCTGAGGAGTTCAAGGAATATTGGAGTAGAAATGGGTACCGTCAAGAGTCTAAAGGATTCAATCATGATAGACTGTTTGAAATGCTTGTAGGTTCTATCAAGAGCAATTTTGTTCAGCTCATTGTTTGGAGAGAAAACGGCAAGATTGTGGGTCATGCAGTCTGGCATGAAAGCAACACTGAAGAACATAGGAAAGGTTCCCCCAGAAACAAAGAAGACACAGAGGCATTGGAAAAGCTATTGGATGGGAAGAAAGACTTTGTTGAGCTTCATGAATGGTGGTTGATTGAGACACATAGAGGAAAAGGCTACGGAAATGAGTTCTTAGACTTCTTTGAGGTTTACATGAAGAGTGAGGGTTACTTTGATTTAGTGTTTTATGCTGATCATCCGGCGGCGCTGGCTGCATTTCGAAAGCATGGTTACAAAGAAGGAGGATACTTGGCAGGCTCAAAGGAATGTGTCTTCCATCATTCACTTAAGGAAAACCATTAGAATGGGCGGGCGGGTTGGGTGGGGATAGAAATTCCATGCGCTCACATGGCGTTGTGAATCACTCCAATGTTCTCCACAAGCCATAAGAACCGACACATGGGAAGATGTGGTCAATGACTTGGTATGAAGAAACTTAAGCCTGAGGAAGATACGTTTGGTCAGGAGATTTGGGCTTGCTACAAGGGCGAAGAAGCTTCAGAAGTAGTGGAAAGAGATGACGGCTACTTCAATGCAACCCCGGGAAATCCTAAAAACTACTTCTCAGAATACGAAGACTGGGCGCCGATTGAAAGAAAAGCCATGGAACTCGTGAAAGGAAGAGTCCTAGACATCGGCTGCGGAGCCGGCAGACACTCCTTGTACCTGCAAAACAAAGGATTCGACGTACTAGGAATCGACAGCTCACCCCTAGCGATCAAAGTCAGCAAGCTCAGAGGACTGAAGAAAGCAAGAGTCACGGCAATTGAAGAACTGGACTTCAAGCCCAACTCGTTCGACACAGTCATCATGATGGGCAGCAACTTCGGCTTATTCGGCGGCTTAAAAACGGCTAAGAGAATACTGAAGAAACTGCATAAGATCACTTCTGAGAGCGGATTGATTATTGCCAGCACTCGTGACACGTTCAAGACTAGCATCCCTGAGCACTTGGAGTATCACAAGCTCAATAGGCAGAGAGGTAGAATGCCGGGGCAACTGAGACTAAGAATAAGGTTCAGGAAATGCGTTGGCAGATGGTTCGACTACCTGATAGTGTCCAAGAAAGAAATGGAAGAGATACTCAAAGGAACAGGATGGAAAATCAAGGAAACCATAGACTCAGACAACTCAGCATACATAGCAGCTTTTCAAAAAACTTACACGTGTGCGCACAAGCAATAAGAATCCAAGTCAGATAACTAGCTCTTCTGAGGATTGTGAAATGTCGGCTGAAGAAACGAAACTCTCAGCATATGTGGCTTTTCACTCGGTCATTTCGAGAAATCTCTCTCTGTTTGCAGGTTTTACATTCACAGCAATAACCATACTCATTACTCGGTTTCCAGACCCTAGCACTTGGCAGTCGCAAACCATGCTTTTCTTTCTAGCCGCCTTATTCTACACTCTACTTTACGGACTATATGATAACGAGGCATTGCTGAGCTACTGCGTAGTATTCGCCCCAAAACTGCCACAGCGCTACTCGAAGGGCGGGACTGGGCCAGTCTATATATTTAGTTGGCTTATGCTCGGTTCGTCACTGTGGTTGTTGTTCCTACTCTGTAATCTATTGTACCTTGCTTTGGCGACAGGAATCATGTTTACATTGTTCGTTATCATGGCTTACCGAATGAGTAGAATTCTCAACCGTACTAGGAAACCGTATCAAAGAATCAACCTACACGGAATTGAGGACTAGGAATACTAAAAGCGCGCTGTTGAAAGGGCTCGGATTCTTGTCATTTCTTCCCGAGTTTCAGATAGAAGACGTACATTGTCACGTTTCCACAAACCATAAGAACGAAACTTTTCCTAACACTCAAGAGTTGCCTTTATTTCAGGAATGTGGTTTGAATGGTGGATCCGAGAATCGAGAAACTTGCGAAGCTTTGCGTTCAATACTGTGTTGCTGTGAAGCCGAAGGACAAAGTTCTCATCGAAGGAAGAGATATCGCCCACCCATTGATAAACGAGATATACAAAGAGTGCATTCTGAGCGATGCAGACCCGTCGATTCTTCCGGAGCTTGACACCGACTACATATTCTACAAATACGCAAAGAAACACCAGTTGCACCAAAACTTCACCCGGTCCATCTGGAATTTCATTATCAAGAAAGTCGATGTCTACATAACTGTGGGCTGCAATCCCAACCCAAAACGCCTAACTGGCGTAGACCCAGCAAAAATCGCGACGAGGCAAGCTTCATGGAAAGATTTCATGGATGAATACATGAAACGTTCCGGTGCTGGTGATCTTCGTTGGGTACTCTTACCTTACCCGATCAGTGCCGACGCCCAAGAAGCTTCCATGGCACTACAGGAATATGAAGACTTTGTGTACAAAAGCTGCTTGATCGACAAAGAGGACCCAGTTAAAGAATGGAAGAAGATTCGCTCAAGTCAGGAAAGGATCTGCAAGTATCTAAATAACGCTGACAAAATCGAAATTACATGTAAGGACTCTGAACTCGTCTTCAGCGTGAAGGGAAGAAAATGGGAAAACTGCGACGGAAAATTCAACATGCCCGACGGTGAGGTCTTTACAGCACCAGTTGAAGACTCAGTCAATGGCACCATAAGATTCAGTTACCCGGGAATATATTCGGGCAAAGAAATCGAGGACATAACTCTTACATTCAAAGGCGGAAAGGTGACAAAGGCAAAGGCAGCTAAGGGCAATGAGTTGCTGCAGGAGATTCTGAGAATCGAGGGTGCAGACCGGATCGGCGAAGTCGCCGTCGGAACCAATTATGGCATAACAAGATTCACAAAGAGAATTCTCTTTGATGAAAAGATGGGCGGGACAATTCACATGGCTCTTGGTGCTTCCTACCCTGAGACTGGGGGACTCAACAAGTCAGCTGTTCATTGGGACCTGTTGAAAGACATGAAGAAAGACGGAGAAATACGCGCAGACGGCAAGCTAATCTACAAGAAAGGAAAATTCCTAATATAGCATCAGCCAATCCGCAACTGCAGCAGCGTCAGTATCACCAATAGGGAATTGAATAAGCGCGTGCTGGTTCGAGTGCTCACTGTCAGTATTCGTAGATTTTTGAGAATTTTGTGTTCAGGTAGTCGATGAAAGGTTTAACGTTGATTTCCTGACCCGTGATTTTCTTCAGAAGTGGAATCGGATCGTACAGGTTTCCGTGGCTGAACACGTTAGTGGTCAACCATTGTCTGATGTTGTGGAAGTCGCCTTTCTCCAGTTGACTAGCCCAGTTTGGCACGTCCTTCGCAAATGCTGCGAATATCTGTCCCCCATACATGTTTCCTAGAGCGTACGATGGGAAGTATCCGAAGCCTCCTCCAGCCCAGTGTATGTCCTGCATAACTCCCTCTGAATCATTCTCGATCTTCTGGCCAAGGTAATCCATGTACTTTTGGTTCCAAACGCTTGGTAGCTCATCCACTGTTACTTTGTCTTGGAATAGAGCCTGTTCGATTTCAAACCGGATTATAACATGCAAGCTGTAGGTGACTTCGTCCGCTTCGACGCGGATTTTGGAAGGTTGAACCCTGTTGATTGCGTGGACAAAAGCGTCCAATGGAATATCTGAGAAGGTGCTGCCTGTCAATGCCTTGAACTGTGAATAGTAGCTGGTCCAGAACTCGCTTGAGCGGCCTATCATGTTCTCCACTAAGCGTGATTGAGACTCATGGAAGCCTGCGGAGGCACTTGATCCCACGGGTAGGTACATCCATTCTGGGCTAAAGCCCTGTTCGTAGAGTGCGTGACCCCCTTCGTGAAGCACCGAAAACAGGGACGATGTTACATCGTCTTCGTAGTAGTGCGTTGTGATTCTTACGTCATCAAAGTACCCTGCTGTAAAAGGATGCTCAGCCTCGTCGATTCGACCGCCTGCGTTCTTGGATTCAGCGTCGTATTCGATGAATTTGGCCAGCGATTTGGAGATTTCCTCTTGCGCACTTATAGGAACTTTTCGTCTGAGGATGGAAGGATCGGGTTGCTTCGACGAATTCGTGCATTTGTCTATGATTTTGATGAGGTGTGTCTTGAGTTCATTGAAAATTGGGGTAATCTGGCTAGCCGTCATCTTTGGTTCGAAGATATCGATTAAGGCATCGTACGGCGTCGCGGTTTTCTTCACCTCCATCAGGATGGCGGCTGTTTGCTTTATGAGGTCAATGACCTTGGCGAGTTCAGGTTTGAACAGAGAATAATCCTTGGCGGCTTTGGCTTTCTTCCAAATGCCGAACGCGATGGCCGTTTGTCTGGCTGTCTCGGCAACGAGCTTTTCCGGCAGTTTCGTCTGTTCGTCATAGTTCTTTCTGACTAGGTAGACATTTCGTCGCTGGAGCTCACTGAGACTTGGATAGTCAGGATGCCTCTCAATTTTCTCCAAAAGCGTGCTGACTTCCGGGTCAGTGTTCATCTTATGGAAAAATCGACTAAGCAGTGCGCTTTGTTCACCACGAAGCCCGATGCCTTTAGGCGGCATCTTGGTCTGCATATCCCACCCGATGACCTCATTTACAGACCGCAGGATTACGATGTCCTTGGCTCTCGCCAACAGCTTCTCGTAGTCTGAGTTTAACGTCTCTTCCGTTCCCACCCTCACTCACCTTTCCTATCCTTACTTGCTGCAAGCCCAACCTTAAGGGTCTTCATGCTTCTGTTTCTTCAACTGCACATTTATGCTTAATCCAGCTTCACAGCAACAACTCTTATGTGGACTTGCAGAGAATTGCATGCTAGAACAACAGAGGCTAAAAAGTCTTGACAGCGGAACCATACGAAGAAGCAGGAAAAATCAAAGACGTTGTCTTGAAAATCCTCTGCGCCGTCCACGGCGACAGTGTCTGCACAGTTGATTTTGACGAAATGAAGAAAGAACAAGACCGCGTACTCCTCCACGGCATTTTCCAAACACGCTCCCGACTGGGACGCACACGCTCCACAGTCTTCACCATGGAACTAGACAAACAAAACCAACTAATCTCATACTCACGCGAAAGAACACATGCAAAAATCTGACAATACTCGGAGAAGCCTCCTAAGAACAGGGAAGCAAACTCGACATCACATCAGCAGAAGAAGGCGTAAGGGGTCAGTTGTCTTCTTCTTCTGAAATCTCTTTTCCCTCAGAGCACAGTCAACATGTTCAATCGTCACGCATGCCAACATAGAACGTCACGCTAACCAACATAGAAGCGCACCCAAAAACCGCAAAAACAGACCCCGAAACACCATATAGAAACGGAAACAGAGCTCAGAACGCAAACAGAAACTCAAAACTTCACTCCTAAAAATTTTTTTCTGCACTCAACGTACATCTATCAGTTTACTTGAGTATCATATCCGTGAAGCGTTCAGGCTTAAACTCCTCCAAATCATCATACCGTTGACCCGTACCAATGAACAAAACAGGCTTCTTAGTCACATAGGTTACACTAAGCGCTGACCCACCCTTAACATCCGCATCCGTCTTAGTCAAAATAGTAGCATCAATACCCACACTCTTATGAAACTCCTCAGCCTGCATAACAGCGTCATTACCCGTCAACGAATCAACCGTAAGCACAGTCAAATCAGGCTTAACCACACGCTTAACCTTACCCAACTCCGCCATCAAATTCCGATCAGTCTGAATCCGCCCCGCCGTATCAATCAAAACCACATTAATCCCATGAGCCCGAGCATGACTAATCGCATCAAAAGCCACCGCAGCCGGATCACTGCCATACCCATGCTTAATCATACGCACACCCAACCGGCGAGCATGCTCCTCCAACTGCTCAATCGAACCAGCCCGATAAGTATCCGCACAAGCCAAAACCACACTAAACCCACGCCTCATCAAAAGCTTAGCCACTTTCGCAATACTCGTAGTCTTACCCGTGCCATTAATACCGACAAAAACAACAACAAAAGGCTCCTTCAACCCACGCTTCCTCTCAGCCAACTCCAGAAAGTCGATCTTCTCGCTCGGAGTCAAAATCCCAAGCAACACAGACCGCAGGTTATCCCTAACCACCTGTTTCCTGTCCTCAAGCCTCTTAACCTGCACACCATCCAACCGCTTCTCCATTTCAGCCCCTAAATGATCCGCAACCGAAAAAGCCACATCATTCTCGATAAGCTCTAACTTGAAATCCTGCAAAACAGGACGAATCTGCTCAGCCTTCAGCTGGGTTGTAGCAACCTTCTCAACTAACCCTTTAAGGCCGGCTCTCAGTTTCTGGAACACTTGCCCTTCTCCCAGCCTGACTCAGTCTGACAGACAAATCCTGAAGCTTCTCCCTATTCTCTTGAATCCTGCCCACAACCTGCATGAACTGCTGCTGAATAGCAGTCCGGCTCTTCTCCAACTCAGCTATCCGACTCTGAAGCGTCTGCTTAGCCTCAGCAACCGTACGCTCAATAGACACTCCAGCACCCGTGCCCACAACAACCTTGTCATTGCTCTCCAACTTCGCCTTGATGAAAGAACCTCCACCGATGGGGACAAACAGAGGCGCTTCGGATGATTCGTTCTCAACGCCTTCCAACGTCATTCTCGCAATATTCAACTCGGTCAAAGCAGCATTAACCAAGTTAAGCCTCGCCTGCAACGTCTCAGCAGTCCCCTCCAAAATCTGAAGCTCAACCGACAGCGACCTGAAAGCTTCCCTATCACTACTGGACACTTTCATTTTCTCCCAAAATCAACTTTCTAACACTTGCGTCCGTAACTTCCTCAGCACTGATCTCTTCAACCTTCAACACTTTGATATGAACTCGTTTAGCTCTGTGTTTGCTACCAATTTCCATGTAAACTCTTTCAACCGCTTCTTCAGGCTTCAAGGCACGAATCTCTTTTCGAAAATCCGTCTTGTAATTTGGCTTCGTGATCTTGCCCACAACCCGGAACACTTTAACTTCACTCATTCCACTTTCACCACGTCCAACGCTTGACCAATAATAAAGAGCTCTGGGCCAGTTGTCCCAAATCCCGCAACTGCGCCATGACTGTTCGCTATTAGTCCAGTGCCCACATACGGGATTCCACAATTGATCGTGCCCAAATCGATCGGCACCTTCAACACTTCCTTTAGTCGCCTTTGTTCTTCTTCTTTCAGCAACGGATGCGCGAGCACGCCCTTATTTGTTACGGTTGCCAACGAGCCAACGTAGGGCAGACCTGCAATCTCACCGGAAACAACTTCGACGCCAAATGCATCAGAAATGTTCGCCAAATCCACTTCCTTCAACCTAGGGTCAGCTATGGCGCCTTTATCGTTTGCCAGCACCATGTTACCGTAAGCAGTTCGCTTAGTCTCCATTACTGTAACATTAACCTCGGGCACCGTCGACCTTATGGCGTCTACCTCCTTGTCGTCAACATAATGCGGAAGCACTACGCCGTTTGAATTGGCACTTGCCAAAGCACCTATCAAAGCAGACTTGCCGATCGTAGTCCTGATAACCTTGGTCTTGAGGCATTCCTCGAGTCGACTGGCTTTAGTTTTAGAAACGAGAGGTGGCACGATGGTCATTTTCTCGGTTGTGAGCGAGTATACTCCTATGCTTGCGCTGCCAAACAAACCTATCAGGTCAATGGCCACAGTTAATCTCCTTCAGCCAAATAAAGCGTAACCACGCCTTCTTTGTCTTTGACAGCTCGCACTCGGATGTTTCTAGGCGGTTTCTCAATGCCGCGGCTCCACAGTTTCTCGTTCACTTCGTTGCTGATGACTAACCGCCCTTCTTCTTCCTCTTCTTCAGCCTTAACTCCAGTTTCAACTTTCATGTGACGTTGGATAAAACTTCTGACTATGCGTATGGCTCTTGGCGCCCGTTTTTTTCTTGGAGAAATCCAAGCTCGGCGCAGAGGGATCGTGTAGATTCTTTCTTCAACGATTTCCTCTTCCTCGGGCGTCTTTTCGCGTTTTTCTTTCTTTTCTTTTTCCTCTTCTTCGGGAGCTAGAGCTTCAGGCTCTTCTTCCTCGGCTTCTTCAGCTTTGGGTTCCTCTTTCTTTTCTTCTGCTTCAGTTTCTTCCGTGGGCTGTGCTTCTTCGACTAATTCTTCTTCAACGCCTTCTTCAGGCTTTTCAGCTTCTTCTGTTGGCTGTTCATCTACGGCTTTATCTTCGACCGTGTCCAATGCCCCCTTTTCGGGTTGGTTCGCACTCTACCTCGAGTCTTAGCCATGACCCATGTTGGAACCGCTTTTCTCTGCTTCCCAACTTTAGCTAATCGACGTTTTTTGGCTGTTGGCTTGTTTCGTGCCATGGTTTCTTTATCGCCTTGTTATTTTGATTTCTCGTCGTTGCCCTTGCAATCGTACGAGTATCTCTTTTAGCTGTTCATCTGTGATTGGTGTTTTCACTCTTCCGCCTTGTGCTAGCTGAATGAGTTGTAGTTCCAACGCGTTGGCGAATTCGGGCTTCACCATTTTGAGGTTGGTTAGGCGTTGTCGAGCTTCGGGCGTTAATATGCGTCGGATTATGGCTTGCTTTTGCATTTCCAGCTGTTGTTGGGCTCGTGTTTGCTGTTGTTCTTGGCCTAGTCTTTGCTGTAGCTCTTGCATTCGGCGTCGGCGTATGTCTTCGAGCTCTGGCTCCTCGATTTCGTCTTCGCTCAATGACTTTTTTCATCCGTTTGTTAGGGGTATTTCTTGAGTTCTGGTTGGGTTTTTTCCAGTTGCTCTTTTATGTCGGCTGCGAGTTTGTCTAGTGTTCGTCTGCCTTGGCTGGTTATGGTTCTTCCTTTGTTTTTTGTGGTTTCGATTAGGCCTGCTGTTTCGAGTTGTTGTAGGATTTTTCTGATGTTGGCTCCGCTGCCTTTTCTGACGTGTTCTCTGATGGAGCCTTTTCTGTGGCGTCCGCCGTAGTCGGCGCGTAGTTGTTCAATGCCTACTGGTCCGTGTATGTATGTTTTGCGTAGGATGGATGCGGCTCGGGTGAACCACCAGTCTGGGTCTTCTGGTTGTCGGCTTGTGTGGCTGCTGGTTTTGGCTGTGGTTGTCCATGGTTGGGGGGTGACTTGGTCTATGTTGTCTTTTATGTATTTGGCTAGGTGTTGTATGTAGAGTGGCGCTGGTATGTCGTAGGGTGTGGGCAAATTGTTTTTTGGCTCCGGTTTTGGGTATGTTTCGCTGTGTTATTGCAATGGGCGTCTTATAAAAGTTATTTGGGCTAGGCTGAGAGAGGGCTAGTATGAGTGCAGAAAAAAATTTTGCGGTGAAAGTTCCAGTTTTCTGTTTGCGTTTCGGGTTCTGTTGCTGGTTTTGTATGGTGTTTCTGGCGCTGTTTACTCGTGTTTTAGCGTGACGTTCAATGTTGGCATGCGTGACGTTTCATGTTGCCAAGCGTGACGTTTGCGCATGTTGACGAGCTCTGCGGAAAGAGAAATTTCAAAAGAAGAAGGGGGCAATTCCCTTTAGCCTTCTTCTACAATGTGAAGCGTGCTTTGCGGCTGAAGGTTGTGTGGGCGTCGTCGTCAGACTGTTCCTAGTGACATCATCATCCAGATCGCTGGAAACCCATGATCTGATGCTTCGACGTGGTTTGTGAAAGGCTTAAAACGGGAAACGCAGCATACAACCATACTCTCGTACGCGAGTGTGGAGGACAAAATGATGAACAAGAAGGGTATATCAACCGCAATGGCCGCGGGGATAATCGTAATCGTGCTGGTAGTGGCGGCGGTAGCAGTCTACGTCGTCACTAGACCACCAGTTACACCTGCGCCAAAAGTGGGTTTGGTTTTGGCTACAGGCGGATTGGGCGACCAGTCGTTCAACGACATTTCCTATGCAGGCGTGCAAAAGGCAAAAGATGAGTTGGGAATAGAGTTTGACTACGTGGAACCAACGGCAATTGCTCAGTATGAGGGCTTTCTGAGAGATTTTGCCAAGACTGGCCAATATGTGATCATCGTTAGCATAGGCTTTGATCAGGCTGATGCTTTGACCAAAGTTGCAGGTGAGTACCCAAGTCAAAACTTCACCATCGTAGACATGGTTGTAGACAAGTCAAATGTAGCTTCGCTCTTGTTCAAAGCAAACGAGGGTTCCTACTTGGTCGGGGTAACTGCTGGAATGAAGACTAGGACCGGAAAAGTTGGTTTTGTCGGAGGCATGGACATACCTCTCATCAGAGACTTCTTCAAGGGATATGAAGCCGGGGCGAAGTGGGCAAACTCCAGCGTTGAAGTAGTAGCGCCTGTATTCGTCGGTGAATGGGCTAACCCAACCAAAGGAAAGGAACTAGCCATCGGACTGATTGACCTAGGAGTTGACGCAATCTTCGTTGCAGCAGGCAAAAGCGGCTTAGGCGCCTTGGAAGCAATACATGAAAGAAATATTCTGGGGATTGGAGTCGATGCCGATCAGTGCTATCTTTATCCAGAAATAAAAGCTAGTATGACCAAGAGAGTCGATGTTGCAGTGTTTGAGATGATCAAGGCAGCTGTCGAAAAGAAATTCCAAGGCGGCGTCAAAAGCGGAGGACTAAAGGAACAATGGGTCGGAGCCTGCAGACTACCTGAAGAACAAAGCTTCTGGGAAGCAAAATTCGGGTTCACACACCCAACTCTTGAAGCAACAGTGATAAACAAGATGGACGAGGCCAGAGACAAAATCATCGCTGGCGAGATCACGGTGCCGAGCGCCTTCTGATAGAAAGGTTAAATCCCCGCTTCCTTTTTTTGATACGTGTGCCACCAGCCATTGAAATGCACGGCATAACCAAGTCTTTCCCAGGCGTATTAGCGAACGACAAGATAGACTTCACTGTGGAAAAAGGCGAAATCCACGGATTACTCGGAGAAAACGGAGCGGGCAAAACGGTTCTGATGAACATTCTATACGGACTATACAAACCAGATGAAGGAAAAATCCTCGTCGACGGAAAAGACGTCGATATCGACAGCCCGCGCACAGCGCTAAAACTGGGCATAGGCATGGTCCATCAACATTTCATGGTTGTGCCCAGCCTCACAGTAACAGAGAACATCATCTTGGGAAGAGAGCCAACAAAGAACAGAATATTACTGGACACGAAGAAAGCACTCGACGATGTCAAGGAATTCTGCGACCGCTATAAGCTAGAGGTTGACTTGAAGGCGCCAACACACGCGTTACCTGTAGGCGTGCAACAAAGAGTTGAGATACTCAAAGCTTTGTACAGAGGCGCCGATGTGCTTGTTCTGGATGAGCCGACTTCGGTGCTGATACCTCAGGAAGTGCAGGAACTTTTCAAAGCAATCTCGGCGTTGAAAAACCAAGGCAAGACAGTCATTTTTATCTCGCATAAACTTCAAGAGGTTCTGGCGATTTGCGACCGGGTTACAGTTCTGAGAAGAGGCAGAGTCGTAGGAACCGTTAGGGCGGATGCCACCAATCTGGGCGAACTGGCCAGAATGATGGTAGGACGAGAAGTTGTTTTCAAGTTTGACAAGGAACAGCCTCCGACCAGAAAAGCTGTACTCAAAGTTGAAAACCTTCAAGCTGTTGATGACCGAGGTCTCCCCGCGTTGAGGGGCATAGACTTCGATGTTTACGCATGTGAAATCCTGGGAATCGCGGGAGTCGAAGGCAACGGACAAACCGAACTGGTTGAGACACTGGCTGGGCTCAGAAAAGCCATAGCAGGGAAAATACTAATGGACGAAATCGACATCACCGAGGCATCTCCGGGCAAAAGGATAGAGCTGGGAACTTCCTACGTGCCCGAAGATCGACAGAAGAGAGGCTTGATCATGGGCTTCTCAGTGATGGAGAACCTGATGCTAGGAAGCCACGACAAACCGCCTTTTGCAACCAGCTTCGTAATCAACATTGAAGAAGCCTCAACTTACGCAAAAAGACTGATCGAGGAATTCTCCATAAAAACGCCCGATAAGGACACTCTGGCTCAGCATTTGTCAGGCGGAACCCAACAGAGAGTAGTCTTGGCAAGAGAGTTCAGTAGGAACCCGAAACTGATTATTGCTTCTCAGCCAACTCGCGGCTTGGACATTGGCGCAACCGAATACGTCCGCGGCAAACTTGTAGACATGCGCAATAAAGGGTGCGCGGTTTTACTGATTTCGGCTGACCTAGACGAAATATGGGCTTTGAGCGATAGAATCGCAGTGATATACGAAGGTCGAATAGTAGCTTTTAAAGACCCTGAAAAAGCAAGCGAATCCGAACTAGGACTCCTAATGGCCGGTGGCAAGCCTGACTGATCGGAAGAACAAGCTGAATCTGCAGGCGAGAAGACTATTTCAGAGACTACTGACTGAGTTGAGGGCGAATGTGCCCAAGCTACTGCCCCAGATGATTGCTATCCTATTGGCGTTTGTGGTTGGGGCGATCACTCTGCTGTTGACAGGGTACAATCCTCTCGAAGCATATGCAGCAATGTTAGTAGGCGCATTCGGCGACACCTTCGGAATCGGACAAACGTTCACACAGGCGACGCCAATTATCTTCACTGCGCTGGCATTCCTCTTTGCGTATAAATGCGGCCTCTTTAACATAGGAGCTGAAGGCCAATTTCTAGTTGGAGCCTTTTTCGCAGCACTAATCGGTATATCCTTCAACGGACTGCCTTTCTTCATTCACATACCCTTAGCATTGATTGCAGGAGCACTAGGCGGTGCAATGTGGGGCTTCGTCCCAGCCGTCCTGAAAGCAAGGCTTGGAGCACACGAGGTTATCACAACAATGATGCTAAGCTACGTGGCCTTGTACATAACTGGTTACATGGTTAACTACCCGTTCAAAGCGCCCGGGTGGGTGGCTCAAACCATACTAATTTCACCATCTGCTGAGCTCCCGCGAATTCTTCCGCCAACTCAGCTTTCTCTCTCAATTGTCTTAGCTGTGCTGTTGGCTGGGGCAACACATTACACGCTTTGCCGGACCACAATTGGCTATGAAGTGAGGGCAATAGGGCTAAACCCGAGCGCCGCCGAAAGCGGCGGCATTCGGATAAAGAAAGGCATCATTCTGGCATTGATCGTAAGCGGGGCAATGGCTGGACTTGGCGGGGCAGGCGAAGTGCTGGGCGTTCACAAACGATTCATAGAAGGCTTCTCTCCCGGCTACGGCTGGGACGGGTTAGCTGTGGCTCTAGTCGGCGGCCTTAACCCAGCTGGCATCGTACTCGCATCAGTGCTGTTTGGAGCATTAAGAAGCGGCGGCATGACAATGACCCGAACAATGCATGTTCCTCTTGACATTGTATCCATTCTTCAAGCGTTAGTCATCCTATTCGTAGCCGCGCCAATGCTGATAAAATACCTTCTGAAAAGAGGCGGAGTAAAATGGTTGAGCTCATAGACCTAATCAACGTGGGATTGTTTGCCGCAACACTCAGAATGGCAACTCCCATAGCCTACGGAGCACTCGGCGGCATATTCTCCGAAAGAGCAGGCGTCGTCAACATAGGATTAGAAGGCATGATGCTAACAGGAGCCTTCACAGGCGTCGCCGTAAGCCACTTCTTAGGTAGCCCTTGGCTCGGAGTCCTCGCAGCCATACTAGCCGGCGGCCTACTAGGGCTTCTTCATGGAGTTATAACCGTGAAATTCGCAGGCGACCAGATCGTGAGTGGCACGGGAATAAACATCTTTGCGTTGGGATTCACCGCTTACATGAGTCAGATCATATGGGGCTCAAGAGGCGCATCAGATAGCGTGCAAGGGCTACCAGTGATATCTATTCCGCTTTTGAAAGACGTGCCTGTCATCGGAGCCATACTCGGAGTCCACACGCCCCTAGTCTACTTATTGCTCATCATAACCGTTGTCTCCTACATTGTCTTGTTCAAAACTCCATTAGGGTTGAGGATAAGAGCGGTTGGAGAGCGCCCTGACGCCGCAGACACAGCTGGAATAAACGTCTACAAAACAAAATACCTTTGCCTCATAATAAGCGGAATGTTGGCTGGACTAGGCGGAGCATTTCTGTCATTAGGTCACCTGAGTCTTTTTGCGTGGGGAATGACTGGCGGACGAGGCTTCATAGCGTTGGCAGCCATGATCTTCGGAAAGTGGATGCCTTTCGGCGCTTTTGGAGCCAGTGTCATGTTCGGTTTTGCAGACGCGTTACAGATGAGGCTTCAGGCTCTGGGCTTGCTTCCACCACAAATCATCCTGACCATACCATACATACTTACCGTAGCTGTCCTAGCTGGCATAGTTGGGAAAGCAGTTCCACCGAGCAACTACAAACCTTACGTTAAAGGATGACGGTCAAGCAGTTTTACAGCTTCAATGGTGATTTTGATTTCGTCTTCAATGGCTTTCTGAACCCGATCATCATGTTCTCCGCACTTTTGCCCGGGCTCAAACTCGCCTTTCTTAATCCCTTTTGAGATGTTGCAGTCCACTGCCAGAATGGACCCAGACTTCAGTCGCTTCATCCCTGTCAGTGTGAAAATAACTGAGGACTCCATCTCAACCGACAACACGTTTCCAACAACAAACTGCTTTGTAGCTTCCGAGTCGTCACAGTAGAAAGCATCTGAACTCAAGACAATGCCCGCATGAACCTTTCTCCTGAATTTCCCAGCTGCCTGAATCAAAGCTGAAGTTACATCAAAACTCGCCACCGCCGGGTACTCAACCGGCATAAACGCTTTGCTGGCACCATCAGCGCGTACAGCCGCGGTTGCGATGACAATGTCTCCCATGTTTATGTTTTGCTGAAGAGAGCCTGTGGTGCCAACTCTAATCAAAGTCTCGGCGCCTATTTTGGTTAGTTCCTCAACCACGATGGCTGCAGACGGACATCCGATTCCAGTTGAACAAGCCGAGATTCCTATTCCATCCACTTTCCCTGAGTACGTCACAAAACCTCGGTAATCTGCAACTTTGTGTGCCTCATCGAAAAACGTGGCGATTTTCTCCACTCTCTTAGGATCTCCCGGAAGCAAAACATACTTCTCAACGTCTCCAACTCCGCACATTATGTGAGGCTGTATCCTCTTCTTCATCATGATTCCTCTGGGCTTCTGTGCCTTGGGTCATAAATTGAGGGCACTTGCTATATACTTATTTCTTCAACAGCTGTAGGCTTCTGTTTCCTCTTTTTGCCTCGGCTCATGAACCTGCGTGAACCGCAGCTTCTACTTCAACCCGAGCTTCTCATTTTTCTCAAGAACTTCGACAAGCTCTGCAAGGCGTCGCTTGCGTGTCTCCTCCTTCTTAGCGCTGTCAACCCATCTAACATACTGTTTCTTGTACGACGGTGCCAGCGTATTGAAGTTGCTCCGCGCTTTCCCATTTGATTTCAATGCATTCTTAATGTATTCGGGAAGCACAAGATTGTTCTCGATTTGCTGCTTTTTGAGCCATTCCCCACTATCCTTTGCTTGATTGACCAGCGCTAGCCCAGCCTCTGCCATCCTTCCTTCAGCTATCATTTTCTCAGCTCTTCTCTTGTTCAGCTCTGACCATTTGCTGCTAGGCTTACGAGGCGTGAATTTTCGAGCAAATTTCTCGTCGTTTATCTTTTTGACGATGCTGTCAATCCAGCCGAAACATAAGGCTTCTTCAACCGCATCATCATAAGACATGCTGGGCTTGCCAGTGTGTCTCTTGTAGAAAACTAGCCAAACCTCTTTATAGATGCGGTGATTGGTCTTAAGCCCTCTGCGCCAATCGTTTCTATTAGTTATCTGCAATTCTTGGGTCTTTTTCACAGATTACGCAACTCAGGCGTATGCCATCGTGCTTGCACTCGGTCACGCTAGACTCATTTTTTCAGCAGTTCGTCCAATAGCTTAGTGAGTTTCGGCGCTTCACGCATCAGATCGCTACTGGTTATGATGCCTACGAGTTCGTTGTTTCGGGTCACAATTAGCTTCTTAATGCGCTTCTTAGCCATTAAACGGGCGGCTTCATCTATGCTGATGTCCTCATTAATCGCCACAACAGGTGTTGTCATCACCTCTCTAGCGGTGACAGCGTCAGGTGGAATTCGAGCTTGAACCAGCTTCGAGATTATGTCTTTATGTGTGACAATGCCGATCGGACGTTTTTCTTCGACCACAATGATGCTGCTGATGTCAAACTTGTTCATCGTTGCGACTACTTCTTGAACGCTTGTGTCTCGTCTGACGACCCGCGGCTCTTTAGTCATTACATCTCGAACCATAATCAATCCAGCCAAAACAAATCAAGTCTCCTTCAAACAAACTGAACACATAAAAGATCAGCACAGCTTTAAGTCTTTTCAGAAAACGATTAACGTGATTTCAGCAAATGCATTAGCATTGGCATAAGTTGGGTTCCATGTTTAATCAACCCTAGACTTCCCTTCTTGCACTCTTTTTCTGAGAACTTTGTTGCTTCGTCACCTTTGACTCTGTCTCCTGCAATCAACACTGGAACCGGATCATCACTGTGATTCTTCAACCTGCAGGGTGTAGCATGGTCAGATGTTACGCACACGACATGTTTTCCCAAGTCAATTCTAGGCAGAAGTCTCCCAAAGAAATACTTGTCAATCGTTTCTATGAGTCGAATCTTAAGTTTGAAGTTGCCATCGTGCCCCGGCTCGTCCGGTCCCTTGATGTGAATGTAGAAACAGTCGTATCGAGGTAGAATCTCAAGCAGCGTTTTGACTCGGATGAGGCTGTCCTCCTTAAGGTCTTTCGAGGGCGGTGGCAAATCAACCATACGCATGCCCGCGAGCTCAGCGATGCCTCTTTCCACTGGCATATCTGCCAAACAGGCGAAGCGCACCCGGAAGCGCTGGTTAATGTTGAAAAAATTTGGCAAGATGTGTCCTGCGTCACGGGTCAATATCAGATTCGCCTTCAATTTGCCTTCTGCAGCACGCCTTTTATTGATTCGATGACTTTCCAAGACTCTATGAGATTTTTCCGTGAATTCGTTGATTAACGTTGCCGCGGCATTGGCTTCCTCGTCTTTATCTGTGGGTTTACATTTCTTCAGAATCATCTCAGCGTCTGGTGCAGCGACACCCAGTCCTTCAACTCGAACGTAAGCAGGGTCGGTGTTCGCAATCTTGCTCGAAAGCGGTCTTCCCCTTCGTTTCATCACCAACACCGCTCGATGCCCAACTGTGCTCTTGAACTCAAAAGCGGCTGGGTAAGACTTCAATTTCACCTTGCTGTTGACTGCTTCGCTTAGCGCAAGCGCCTCTTTCGACGTCAAGTTTCTGCCAGCCCGACGGTCAACTATCCTCTTATTGCGTCCAAGCGTGGCGAAGTTGCAGCGCAAAGCCAAGTCGCCATCCTTCATGGATAAACCTGCGCCTATCGCCTCCAGAACGCCTCTGCCAGTTGAAAACTTGAACGGGTCGTAGCCCAAAATTGAGATCACGCCGACGTCACTCTCGGGAGCTACGCCCCTGCCAACCGTATACATCAACCCTGTTTTTCCATTCCAAGCAAGGCGGTCCAAATTCGGCGTGTCAGCAACACCAAGGGGTGTTTCGTTTCTCAATTCGGGAATTGGCAAGTCACCTAAACCGTCAATAACCACGTAGATCAACTTCAAGCTGCTGGCGCTCCGACGATTATATCAAAGCCGAATTGAAATAAGAATTGCTGAACAAAAAGAGCAACCGCTGGGCATGATGTTGTCGAATGGATACCCTGCGCATCTAGACTTCATTATCTACTCTCGCAAGGCAAATACTTCCATACGTCGTCCATCCCCCAAGAGTCAAGATTCACAATAGTTAAATTGCATTGGAGTTCAATGACAAATTGGTGTCTGCTTGCGCATCGGATTCTTCGTATGGGAGTTTCCGCCTATCATAGTAGGCGGGTTGGGCACGTACGCCGAATATATCACGAGAGAATACATTGAGCTTGGACACGACGTCACGGTTTTCACACTTAATCCGGGCAACCTCACCACGCGAGAAGTATACAAAGGTGTCGAAGTGCATCGCCCATTAACCGCTGATGCTAGCAACGTGTTTCCAGTTTTTGTCACCGAAGACCTGCGCAGATGGGGCACAAACATCAAGTTCTTCAACGATATTTTCCTGTACAACATTCTCAGCTCAACCAAATTCATCAACGGGCTTATTGGAAAAGAAGAGTACAAATTCGATGTGGTCTGCGTGCACGACTGGTTGAGCAGCATTGCAGGCAACATCATCAAAAACGAAACCAAGCTTCCAGTGGTCTTTCACGTTCACAGCACTGAACGGGGAAGAAGCGGCGACGTAGGATCAGAAGTAGTCACACACCTAGAAAACCAGATGGCTGAAAGAGCCGACCACATCATCACCGTAAGCGAAGTCATGCGAGAAGACCTCGTGCGCCACGGCTGGCAAGCATCAAAAATCAGCGCCGTCTGGAACGGCGTTGACCCAGACAAATACGACCCGTCCACCGTGGAGCCTGAAGAGATCGAGAAAGTGAGACAGCGCCTCGGCGTGGCTAAAGATGACAACATGATACTCTTCATAGGCAGGTTAACATGGGTTAAAGGCGTCAGAAACTTGGTGCAGGCCCTGCCCTCAGTCGTGAAGGATAACCCAAAAACGAAGTTGGTTATTCTAGGCAAGGGTGAAGAGCAGAAAGACGTTATTGAGCTTTCGCAGCGACTCGGCGTGGAAAAAAACGTAGTCTGCCGCTTTGAGTTCGTCCCTGAACCAGAAAGAATAACGTGTTACGCAGCTGCTGACGCATGCATTTTTCCTTCAACATACGAACCCTTCGGCATAGTCAGCCTTGAAGCCATGTCCCTAGCTAAACCAGTCGTAGTCGGCGCCAACGGTGTCGTAGGCTTCAAAGAGCAAGTTGTGTCAGGCGGACCTGACCAAAATGGCTTGCATGTAAACGGAAATGACCCCGCAGACATTGCATGGGGGCTCAAGGAAGTGTTGAAGGATCCCGCCCGCGCCAAGCAGTGGGGCGAAAACGGCCGCAAAAGAGTGCTGCAGTATTTCACGTGGAGAAAAGCGGCTGAACAGACACTGCGTATTTACGAGTCGCTTCAACCAAAGCATGATATCCAGAGAATCAAGAATACAGTGAGCTGAAGGAATTTCGTAACGAAGAACCACTGAACTCTGCTAGGGAATTACTCTCGGTCTTTTTATCGTCTCGAGTGAAATGCAAGTGTGTATGCCGACAATTCCCGGTATTCCCCGGATTTTTGCAATGAAAGCGTTGAGTCCTTTCATATCTCCAAAAGTGGCTTTCAAGAACACGCCGCATCTTCCACTCAAATTGTAGGATTCGATGACTTCGTCGAAATCAACTACCTTGGTGATTATTTCATCGGCATGTTTGAGACTCGGGTAAACAGTTATGAAAGCCGTGATTGTTCGTCCCAAGGTTGATTCGTTGACGTCTATTGTGAAGCGCTCAATGACCTCTTTTTCCTTGAGCCTAACCACACGTTTGCGAGCGGTTGACTCTTCGATGCCCAGTTTCTGCCCAAGTTGCCTATACGAAATTCTGCTGTCTTCCTCAAGTATCTTGAGAATTCGCTGATCTATTTCGTCGATTTTCAGCATTTGAATCAGACACCTCCCGACTCTTCCAGTTCATCATTTAAGGTGAAACTTCTTAAAATTATCTTATAAATTTTTCCTTTTTCGGGAAACCAATTTCCCATTTAACCATAATTCAAACAAATCTGCTCATCGATTTTCCTAGCTGAATCCGCCAGCTGGCACACGGCAAAAAAGCTGAAGTATATACTATAATTACCAAAATATTATTAGAAACGCTATAAAAATAATAAATATTGACTGCGTGAAAAATAAGAGGAACGAACAGGAATTGATTGAAGCCGAAGCCTACCGCGCCTTATCGAGCAGGTCACGCCTAGACATACTCCGACTGCTCTATAGAGACTCGTTGAGCGTGGATCAGATAGCAGAAAAACTCGGCCTCCAACCAATCACCGTAAGACATCACCTACAGTCTCTAGTGGAATCAGACTTCGTAGAAGCCATTGAGGAAAGAGCGGGAACCGTTGGCAGACCCAAAATCTACTACAAGCTAGTAAAGGAACCACCGCTTGTCAGTTATCCAAGACGAGGCTATATGATGCTTAACAGCTTTCTGGTAAGCACTTTACGATCCACGCTTGGAGAAAACCAGGTCAAGAAAATCCTTAGAAAAGCCGGCCTTGACATGGGAGAAAACACGGCAAAACGATTGGAAATGGAATACGAAGTAAAAGACTGGACGCCTAAAATATTCGAAAATTTCTTCGTCAAAGATTATCTTGAAAAAATGGGCGCAGAACCAGAAATCGTCGAAGTAACTGACAAAAAAATCATCTACCGGATGCACAATTGTCTATTCTTTGAAATGGCTGTTAAAACGCCCGAGATCATGTGCGACGTTCTTCACGAAAGTTTCCATGAAGGATTAACCAAAACCTTGAGCAAAGACCTCAAGATAACTCATCAGACATGCATGGCAAGAGGCAAGCCCTACTGCGAACTCTTGGTTGAATGGCAAAAGTAGGAAAAAATGCGCAGACCGTTGTCCAGCTAGACTGGGACTCTGCATCCCATCTATTTCGATAGTTAGATTAATTTCTAAACCCTGAGTTCCATGCACGAAGATAAAGTATATTTGATGTCCTAAATATAGAATAAAATCAATGCAGCTCATCAGTACAACGCAGCCAAAAAAATGGGTTTTCGAAATAATCTTGGAGAGACTGCCTCCATTCAAATGGTTTCCACGAGGATACAACGTCGCTATACAACTGCTGCTTATGGAAATAATTGGCATATCAGTAGCCACATTCTTCGCCCTTCCTTTAAGGTCAATGGTTTTCGGCACTTCGGCAATACTGGCAGTATGGATCTGGAGCCTATTAGCCATCCGCATGGGTCCAACCGTTAGAAAATTGGAAGCGCCTTCGGCACAGTTGGAAAGAGACGTAATCGACAACTACAGACGATCGTTGTTCGACTCACGCCGAGAACTTAGCTTAGGCCTTGTCATCCTGCTAAGTCTCGCTCTGTACCTCTTTCTGGAACGCAGACTGATGGTCTACTGGTTTGACGGCAACCTCTCCCCAATCCTAGTTGCCCTGACAGCCATCTTGCTCTGGGACATATCTTACCGCCTCGGCTTAGGCTTGTGGTCTGCCGTTCTCGCTTTCAGACGTTCAGTCAGCCTCACGCAGGTTTCGCGCATGAGAACCAAAATGCGGTACACTGCCTATAAGGAACTGAAAACTCTGAAACGACTCGACCTTATCAATCTGTCTTTTGGCGCGGTTACCCTGCTGTTCTATCCTCTTACAAGCACCAACCCTGTGTTTTTCGTTGCTTTGCTGATGTATTCTGCAAGCATTTCCTTCTTCTCAGCCATATCATACTTCACTATCGACCGCATCCCAGGGTATCCTCAAGAAATAATCTGGCTTCTAAACGAAGGCAAATTCGGTTACGTGGGCACATCTGACCAACAGATGACTCCGCACTTGACTCCTGTCATTTTTGTTTTTGATGGTCGTAGGGCCTTTTTCGTAGTTTCAAAAATCTCTAAGAAGCTTCGTAACATGAAAGAGAACGCGAAGATTGCTTTCCTTGTAGACATGCGTGACCCAAACAACTTGTACAATAATCGCGCCGTTTTACTGATGGGCAGAGCTAAAGTCTACAAAGTCTCAGACGCGATTCTACGGTTTTCAAGTCTCCTTAGAATTAGAAGGCTGTTTCGTCTGAAGTACCCTGAGTACGTGGGAAAATACGAGGCGGAGCAGGAGCATCTGCCTCTGGCTTGGAGAACCACAGTTTTCGTCAGCCGAATGTTGGTTGAAATCCAAGTCGAAAGAATGTTGTACTGGAGAGAAGCCCAGCCCATCGGGTTGCCGTTGAGGTGAAAAGCAATTGACAACTCAAGAGTTGCCCGTGGAAATAACTCAGATCTTGAGGGATACACATTTCGCCTATTTCTGCACTACGGACAGGAACAATCAACCGCATATAACGCCAATGTTTTTCGTATTTGATGAAGAAAGCAGGGAAGCCTTTGTCTTCACCCATTCAGGATCCAAGAAGATAGAGAACA
Source organism: Candidatus Bathyarchaeia archaeon (assembly GCA_035283685.1). Lineage (NCBI taxonomy): Archaea > Thermoproteati > Candidatus Bathyarchaeota > Bathyarchaeia (SeqCode) > Bathyarchaeia archaeon. The sequence goes on along the minus strand of DATETJ010000008.1, from coordinate 63,864 downwards.
TCAAGTTTAATCCAAAGGTGTGTCTGACAGTTGATGTAAGAGACCCTGACAACCCGTTTGAAAATCGCGGCGTCATGGTGCAAGGCGAAGCTGTAGTTGAGGCGGCGTTTCACCCCTTTGGGATCAGCCAAGATGAAAGATTGGCTAGGATCTTCAGAAGTTTTTACCAAAAGTATCCTGTAATTCGCGAGATGCAGTTTTCAGCTCAATATGCACAGAAGGAATCAACCGAGGTTTTGATCAAGGTGAAAGCGCGCAAGATGGTTTATTGGAAAGGGCCACACTTCATCACTGTCAACGTTAACCACTGAATGTGGCTGGTCTTGTTGTTTCGTGGTTAATCGAAAACCTATTTAGCCTATACTATATTTTCAAGTATGAGAATGCCTCGTAGGTGACCTCCGAGTTGCAGCAATCTCACACCAAAGAAGAAATCCTATCTGTATTGAACAACATTGACTGCGCCGTTGTAGCCACAGCTTCTGGCGTTGATATACGCTCTAGGATGATGCATTACTGGAGCGATGAAAACTTGAACGTCTATTTAGCCACAATGAAGGGTGACCCAAAGACTCTGCAGATAACTCATAATCCCTCGATTTCCTTATTGATCTCGAAGCGTACCGGCGGCGTTAACGACTCGAGCGAAGTTGAAGTCACAGGACGCGCATTCCTTGTCAAGGAGGGTGATGAGAAGAATCGGGCTTTCAAGTCTTTGGCTGAAAAATCGCCAGTTGTCAAGTACTTAAACGACACCGGGAATTTGGGTGTGCTGGACTGTGTAAAAGTTGTTCCCACCGTTGTGAAGTATCGTGTTTTCAATGAGATTGTGCAGGGGCTTCCCCCTACGGTGTTAGAGTTTGCGCAAAATAGAGTTGCGGAAAGCGAGTTTCCCAAGCTTGGACATAAGCTAAAGCTTTGGGGACTTGAGCTCAGAGGGGCTTTTTTCACTGCAACAATTGTTTCGATTCTCTTAGGGACATCAATTGCATGGGTAAGGAACGGCGCGTTTGACTTTACCTTTTTCCTGTTGACACTTTTGGGAGGACTTTGTCTTCACGCCGGCACCAATGTCATAAACGATTATTTTGACTACACGAGCGGCAACGACGAAGTAAACCGAGAGTTTGTGAGACCGTTCAGCGGAGGCAGCAGGATGATTCAGTTGGGACTCATGACGCCGCTTGAAGTGTTGTCTGAAGCTTTGCTTTTGTATGCTCTTGGCATTTCAATCGGTCTCTACTTGACGTGGACAGTTGGACCTGTCGTGTTGCTCTTAGGACTGATAGGTTTGATTTCAGGGTTTTTCTACGTGGCTCCTCATGTCAACTGGGCTGGCAGAGGAGTTGGAGAGCTCCTGATCGGACTGAACTTTGGAATGTTGCTGACTGCGGGGTCTTTTTATGTCCAGACTCGAATATTGGCAACTGAACCTTTGATTGCTTCAATTCCTGTCTCGCTGCTCATCGCTGCCGTTGTGTACATTAACGAGTTTCCCGACTACGCAGCTGACAAAGCTGTTGGCAAGAACACACTGGTGGTTCGGCTAGGTAGAGGCAAAGCGGCTTACGGATACGCGGCTATAATGCTAGGAACTTATGTGGTCGTAGCCATAGGGGTTCTTATCAGAATACTGCCAGTTTACACCTTGCTTGGGCTTGCCACACTACCTCTGGCGTTGAAGGCAATTAGATATGCGCTCAAACATCATTCAAGTTCCTTTGAATTGATTCCTGCTAATGTTTCAACCATAATCTGTCATCTTTCTACAGGTTTGCTTCTGTCTCTAGGGTACTTGGTTGAAGGGTTTGGAACCGAGAACCTTGCATATGCTATTCTTATAGGCGCTGTTTATGCGCTCTTTACAGTAAACGCGTACAAGGGCATGGAACGACAAAAGAACATTTTCCTAGGACTAAAAAAGACAATGCAAACCTAAAGCGCGGTTCGCTCAGTACCGCAAGACAACGTCTATCATCATTGCGAGAAAAATAACGGCTAAGTATGGACTGGAGAATTTGAATACAAACCATGCCGCTCTTCGTGTAGGTTTGAAGAATAGCCAAAGGTTGATTGCAGTTGTTACCGTTCCCAGAGAAAGTGCGACCAGCAAGTAGAACGATTGGAAAACCCCCATAAAGAAAAGTGCCAGCGAAAGAATCACCAAGAGCATAGATGTTGCCACAATAAATCTGATAGCCACTTTTTCCTCAACAATCGCGGGCAGCATTGGCACGTTGACTTTTTGGTAGTCTTCTTTGAACCTTAAGGCTAGGCTCCAAATGTGATTTGGCGTCCAAACAATCACGATAGCAGCCATCAAAACTGCCATAAGGTTGATGCTATTGGTTGTGTAGGCCCAGCCGTATATGACGGGCAAGCCTCCGCTAATTCCGCCCAGAATTATGTTCAACGGGTCTCTCCTCTTGAGCAGAAGGCTGTAGACCACAACATTGTCAAGAACCCCTAACGCAACGGCGATGAAAGACAGATAGTTCCGTAGACCAGCCACAAGAAGAGACACCATAATGAGAAATATGCCAAGATAGAGGGCTTTCTTAGGCGGATCGATCTTTCGAGAAGGCAAAGGTCTCTTTTTTGTTCTGACCATGATTGAGTCTATGTCTCTGTCGATGTAAGAGGTGACAGCGTTGCAGCCGGCGCACCCTGCGGCTATACCGATTAGCGCAAGAGCCCACGCTTCGTACGGCAATGCAGTAGAACTTGAAGCCGCAGCCACAGCCATCGCAACTGCAGAGGTGAACACGAGCAGGAGGACAATTCTAGGTTTTGCCACTTCAACGTAGCTTCGCAGTGAGCTAAGCAACTTGGAACCGGCTCAAAAGAAGACAACCTCTGGGCAACATAAAAAATGAGCGGTTGACTGAAAATCATGCAATATTTCCAATTTTTTTGAATCCTATCATCTTTAAATATCCCTCGTTTTTATATTACTTCACGCCAAATTACAGCTCCATGATTTCAAAGAGGGCAGCTACCTTGGACATGGTAATGGTTGGGGACAAGTACCTTCTGAGTGGCTTTCGTCTTATCGGAGTCGAAACTATTGAGGCAGACGACGAGGCAGCAGCAAAGAAAGTGGAAGAATTAGTTTACGAAGGAACAAACGACTGAAGCGACAAAAACCGCTTGAATTCTTGACAACAGAAGGACACAAAAGAATCGCAGTGCACCACGGCTTGAAAATTATTAGAAAAATAAGATTTATTATTCACTTCACCTCATTCATATCCTCTATCAAGGCGAGCAACCATGGCACAAACAACAGCAACAACGGAAACGAGGAAGAATGCTCAACCATCAAGGCTGGACCCATCATTCAAGAATGAAGTCTTGAGGGAACACGACGCCGAAACATTAAAGACATGTTTTCAGTGCGGAACCTGCACATCAAGCTGCCCAACCGCACGCTTCAGTAGCACATATCGACCAAGAACAGTGCTGCGCATGACACAGTTGGGTCTGAGGCAGAGAGTTTTGTCAAGTCCCACGCTGTGGCTCTGCACCGCCTGCTTCGCGTGCACCGACCGATGCCCTCAAGGCGTCGAAGTTGCAAACGTTTTGCGTGTTCTCAGAAATCTGGCGGTTAAGAGCGGAGAGGTTCCAGTGATTTACAGAGAACTCGCCAACAACATCAATGAGACAGGCTACGCCTACAAGATTCCTGAAATCAAACACAAGAAACGCGAAGAGACGGGTTTGCCGCCCTTGCCCAAACCAAAAAAGGCTGATGTTGCCAAACTGATTGAACTCACGCACGGTTCAAAACTCTTAAAGAGGTAGGGCTCAGCTGGCACAGTTAAAATATGCTTTCTTCTTGGGCTGCACCATCCCCTACCGAGAAGCAAGCTACGAGATTTCTGCCCGTAAGGTCTTTGACAAACTAGAGGTAGAACTGGTCGAAATGCCTGACGCAAACTGCTGCGGTCTCCCAGTTGACCCAGCAAACCACGAAATGACGCTTGCGCTGTCAGCACGAAACCTGTGCCTAGCCGAACAACAAAACCTAAACGTAATCACGCTGTGCACTGGATGCGCCACAACCCTGCGAAAAACAAACAAACTGTTGAAAACAGACAAGAAAATGAGGGACGAAATCAACGGAATCCTGAAGCAGATTGGCATGGAGTTCAAGGGCACCATTGAAGTAAAACACATGGTTCAAGCCTTAAAAGAAGACATCGGATACGAAAGAATAAAAAACACGGTTCAAAAACCGCTCACCTGGATGAAGGTTGCCGAACACGCGGGATGCCACCTTCTCCGACCAGTCAAATATATGGGCTGGGACAACCCAGAAGACCCGCAGACATTGAAGGATTTGATAAAATTAACCGGTGCCAAATGCTTAGACTACATGGACGAAGCCGAGTGCTGCGGCTACACCGTTATAGCCGTAGACGACAAAGTTTCCCTTCAACTCACACGAGAAAAGCTAAGCCACGTGAAGGCAGTAGGCGCAGAGGCTTTGATAACAGTTTGCCCATCATGCCACCTTATGTTCGATGTCAATCAGTCGCGGATTGAGCGAGCCTTTAATGAAACCTACAACCTTCCAGTGCTGCACTACACGCAGTTGCTAGGCTTGGCTATGGGCATGAGCCCAGACGAACTAGCCATAAAAGAACTCAGAGTCGACCCATCCAAAATTCTGCAAGCAGCTCAGTAAACCCTTCCTCGTTCAAGACTTCCATGATCAGAAGCGTCTTTGCCCTCTACTGTGCTTATTATAACAATCATTAAACTCTAGCGGACAAAGCTCGTGTTGGAAGTGGATAATTTTGGTTCAACCTTGTTGCTGAGGACAGTGGAAGGCTAAGGAAGGGATTTGAAGAACTCATCCTGCTAAAATGTTTAACACTAAACCCAAGATCTTGTCTCTCGAGTTTGGAACGGTTTTGACAGTTTCTTTACTCTTTTCAGTTAGCGCATAGACCTTTTTCTTGTGGATTTCCTCACTCTCTATTAGTTCATTTTTCTCCAAAACATCCAAGATAGAGTGCATGCTTTCTGGCTCGACTGTCACATGAAACTTGTTCTGCACATACCCAGCAACATCATAGTCGTCCACGACGTCGCTTACGCTGGGTTAGAGGAGCAAGCTCAGTGGCTAGTGCTCTTCGTCGCCCTTTCAATTGTTACCATGACGTTTGGAAACGTAGCCGCATTAATTCAGAAAAACGTCCAACGTATGATGGGTTACAGCAGCATCGCCCATGTAGGCTACATTCTTGTCGGCTTCGCGGCTGCCACACCCCTCCGGAACAGGCGCACTCTACCGAATTCCAGGCATCGCTCTGCACTTGGCAACATACGTTCTTGCCACCACCGGCATGTTCATTGCCCCCGCTGCTGGGCTTCTGGAGCAAGTTCCTTTACCTTTTCATCTCAACCATCGAAATCGCACCATGGCTTACACTCATCGCCATCGCCAACACAGGCCTGTCAATCGGCTACTATGGACAAGTAATACGGTACATCCTCTCAACCAAGACCCCCGATCAAACAACTGAAACAACAGCTGAAAAACTCAGCAACCCAAGCATGATCGCTGTACTCAAAGCCACGGTCTTAACAATAGTCCTTGGACTAGGCATCGCTCCAATCATGGCATCACTCTTACAACTCTAACAAGCACTGATGCCCTACAAAGAGGAAGTCTGGCGCAAAGCACCACCAGTTGACTGCCACTTCTGAACAGAAACCAGCTCGGTATTATTACTGTTTCTAAGCAGAAGTTAATAACATCTGAACACACAAGCCCGCCGACGCTGCCTCAAACCAACACCCTATCTGAACAAGGGCAGCATCGGTTCACATTTAACGACGACGCCAACATTCTTTGACCCAATAATCCACAACAGCCTCTCGAACAAGCCATCCCAACGCGCAAAAAAATCACCCACAGTCAAATAGGTTCGACCTCGACCAACGATTCTGCCAACTTCTCTTTTCAGAGCCGCAGCGTAAACCGCAAGTTCGCAATCTCCCTTCAAGAACTTGGACGCTACTTCGCCAGCTAGATGTCCCGAAACCAGCGCGGTGGGAATGCCACTGCCATTGACAGGAATCAATGTTCCAGCAGCATCACCCGCCAACAAAACTCTATCACCTACAACTGTCGATGCTAACCCGCTCACACAAAGAATCTTGCCAATCAAAGGCCCAAGCAGTGCGTTGACAAAATGAGGCGATGAGACAGGATGCGTATGCAGAAAATCGTCCAAGTAGTCCACGGCAGTACGACCCTGTTCCACGAATGGCGTTCTCACGCCTAGGCCCACATTTGCAGCTCCATCACCTTTCGGTATAATCCATGCATAGCCGCCTGGCGCCACTTTCCTACCGAAAAACAGCTCTACAAGGTCCTCTTCAACCTCGGCGTTTGAGACTCGGTGTTCAACACACAAGGCTACGTCTTCTGCCTCAGGCTTAACTGAAAGGCCTGCCTGCTCAGCTGTCTTAGACGGGAAACCGTCAGCGCAGACAACAAGTCTAGCTTTCACGAAGTCTGAGGAATCTCTGCCTCGTAACGCAATCTTGACTGCTTGGACATCTTTCTTGATGCCTTCAACCGTTGTTGCTGTTCGGATGACTGTGCCTCTCTCTTCAGCCTCAACTGCAATATTCCTTTCGAATACGTCTCGATGAAGCACCAGACCGTCAAAAGAGAACTCGTAAGGCCTGTTTTTTGGCGAGCGCAACCGTATCCTCTTGATCATATTGCTCACAGCATCTTTCAGGAACCTACTCTCGTAGAAGTCCCAGATTGACTTCGCCTCAGGCATAAGCGGCTTCATCTGCTCAGCGGAAGGGATGAATTCACCGCATCGAATCTGTGCTCCAATCTCCTTCTTTCTTTCAACCAGTAGGACTGAGACGCCTCCGAGAGCAGCAGATCTAGCTGAGCTTAGACCAGCCGGACCTCCACCCACAACAACAACGTCAAAATCCTCGTTCAATCGCCATTCCTTTTCAAACTTCCCTTACATGAAGCCCTTGAATGCTTTAAGGTTTTTCAGTTGAAATCGTCCTCATCGTGATGCTCTTTTTTGGAGAAATTTCCGAAACAATGATTTTTGTGTCTTGTCTTGGGAAAGTTTGCACAATGTTTTTATAATTGTTAGAAAAATGATATTAATTCCGCTGGAAAGACGGCATGGAACCCTTCATCCCAAAACTCCAAGCAGCGTTGCGCAAGTATTATTGGGACAGATTCCCGAATCAGGAAAATCCTTCGTCAATTAGGAAGACTAGACCAATCCAAGACGTGTCCGACTACATTCTCAGGGCTTGGAACGCAAAGCTCGACAGAAAAACAGAATGCGCCTTGGCAGGCTCCAAACTCTTGGATTCTGTCCTAGAGAATACTGGGAGAAGATTTGCATCCAACGTTGAAGAGGCGAACGACCTCTATTTAGCTGGTATGGATGCAGCTGGTTTTCTGTGGGATGAGCTGGATAGCAACAAAGGCAACCAGAGTTCCTACCAAATCAAAGTGAACGAGATTATCACAGCTCTTCAAGAAGAATCCGCCGCGGGGAAAGGAAATTGAGAAATCTGAAGTGGCACATCCTCGTAGTAACGATTATCGCGGTCAGCCTCGTAGGAATCTACTTTTCAACTCACTTGTTCGTTCCGACTTCAGCGCAAGCCGAACCCCGCATTATAGACGTGGAGGCAAAACAGTTCGCCTTCACCCCTGAGACAATTCACATCAGGGTCGGTGAAGAAGTAATCTTTAGAGTCACGTCCGCCGATGTCACCCATGGGTTCTACATAGACGGATTCAACATCTTCGCGGATGTGCCACCGGGAGAAACAATCGAAGTTGGTCCAGTCAAGTTTAACGAGCCGGGAAAAATCAAGATTCGCTGTGCCACGCTTTGCGGTCCGCTTCATCCATTCATGGTTGCAGACATAGTTGTGGAGCCAAACACGCCGTATTACCTGTTCTTTGCCGCAACCATAGTTGTCGGCGTAGGCTCAATCGTATATCTCAACAAGCCTAGGCAAAGCCCCGCGCCATTGAAGCGTCTTTTCGACTTTGAGATCGACCTGCTGAAAATCAAGAAGATTGGCCCAGTGTTGAAGCGCGTGCTACAGTGGAGAGGCATACATCTTGCGCTCATATTACCCAACCTTCTCATATTCATCATCGTCTTGGCAAGTGGGTTCATCGGCAACCCCATGGGCGCTCTGAATTTTTCCATAGCAGTTGTTTGGATACTCTGGTTCGCCGCAATTGAATTCATGATACTCTTTGCCTCTAGAATCTGGTGTACTGTTTGTCCTTTGCCAGCTTTCGGCGAATGGCTTGCTAGACGCAGGCTCTACAGCGTTCACCAGACAAAGAAATGGTTTTCTTTGAGAAAAGCGTGGCCTAAAAGCCTAGACAGCATTATGATTGCCTCCTTGGCTTTCTTGAGCATTTCCTTGATTATTCCTTGGTTGGTTACGCGACCCGTTGTCTCAGGCATTCTGTTCCTCATTTTGATTCTGGCAGCCTTGTCTTTGCATTTAGTCTACACCGAGCGACATTTCTGCTTGCACGTATGCCCTGCTAGTGCATACATCGGCTACCACGCATCGAGTTCTCTACTAGCTGTCAGGTCAAAAGACAAGGCAATATGCGACAAACATGTAGCGAAAGAGTGTATAAGAGGAGGCCCTAAAGGCTACGGGTGTCCATGGAAACGCTATCCGGGAGGCCTAGATTGGAACAACTACTGCGGACAGTGTTTTGAATGCCTCAAGTCTTGTCCTCTTGACAACATGACTCTGAAGTACAGACCAATTGACAAGGATATTGATGCGCGATTACATGCGAAAACAGACGAAGCTTGGATGGGGTTCATCCGGTTCAGCCTAGTCGTTTTCTATCAACTGGTCTTCTTCGGTCCATACTTCTGGATCAAGGACTGGGGCAACATGGGAGTCAACATGGGCGCCAACCTATTGACCATACATCTGCTAATGCCGACTCTTGGTGGGTTCAGAAACTGGCTAGGATGGGCAGCCATCGTGAGCAGCGTTGCGCTCATCATTTTCCCGGCAGCTTTCTTTGCCTTTTCATGGCTGGCGAAGAAAGTGGTGAAAGACGGAGAAACGTCTAGCAAGCAGGTGTTTTTGGCTTACAGCTATTCGCTTTCGTCTTATGGGCATCTGCTTTGGATGGCATTTGCCGTCACACTTGTTGCAGTAAACTGGGCCTACCCGATGCGTGCGTTCTCTGATCCATTCGGTTGGGGATGGAACTTGTTAGGAACAGGCAGCGTGGCATGGAAACCATTCATTCCCAACTACATCCCGCTCATTCAAGCGCCAATCGTGTTTGTGGGGCTTACCCTCGCAATAATCTCTACTCATCACATTGGCTTGAATCTGTTCAAAGATCAGAAGAAAGCCTTCAGAGGAACCGTGGTGATGGGCGCGCTTCACACGTTGATGGCTGCAATATTTATCTCGATACTGATGGGGTGAGATAAGGTGCCAGGCATGTCCAAAAACGGTACTGACGGACGAAGAAAACGCTGGGTTCTCTGGGAAGCTTTAGCATTAGTCATCCTCTAGGGATCAATTGTAGCCGCGGCTTCGGCACCACTTTTGGACTCCTTCTTTGTGGGCACAAAACCCGACGAAGTGTTAATACGGATGTATACAGAAGAAGCTGGCGGCTTCACACCGCGCACCATAACCTTGAGACAGGGCGTCACAGTCAAACTTGCGCTAATGAGCATGGACGTTACCCACAGCTTGGTCATTCCTGATTTCGATTTTGACAGCGGACCAGTGCACGCGGGGTACAGAAAGGCCTTCGAGTTCACACCCAACGAGGCGGGCGAGTTCGTGTTTTACTGCAACACGATTTGCAGTTCCATGCATCCGTTCATGAACGGAGTGCTGGAAGTAACTCAAGAGTAAGAGGTATGACCTCATGACAAACCAAACAAACAAAAAAGAAAGAAGAAGCAGATTGAAAGCGTTGAAGTTTCCACCAGTGCTTTTCACATTGGCGATACTACTATCATTCTTAGTTGTCAACGCCTACGACTATTTCAGCACTAACCCGTTTCTGTTTGCGCAATCTGGAGGAGGACAACAGGAATTCACTCTGAGAACTTATCTTAACGGCTACGTGGGAGTCGGCGGCGGCATCGACGGAGTAGCGAATCCAACTTTGAAAGCCAACGTTGGAGACACAGTCAAGGTCAACATAGTTAATGGCGAGAATCTGATGCACGACTTTGCAGTCGAAGAGCTTGACGTTAAGACTTCCCATGTAATGAGGAGAGATGAAACTGCATCGGTGACCTTCAGAGCAACTATTGACGGGACTTACGCTTACTACTGTACAGTGCCTGGACACCGAGCATCTGGAATGCAGGGACAATTAGTCGTCGGCAGAGGAAGCGGCAGACAACCAGAACCAGCAAAGCCTGTCGGCGTGTCGTACATTTCAAGGAATGCAAGCGACTTACCTTCACCATTGAGCCGAGACTATTCGACAACGCTGCACATAACGCTTGAAGCCATCGAAGTAATAGCAGAGATTGAGCCGGGAACAACGTACAACTTCTGGACTTTCAACGGCACAGTGCCAGGCCCATTCATCAGAGTCCGCGCAAATGACACAGTGGTTGTGCACTTTAGGAACGCAGCGAACAGCACAATGAGTCATTCAGTAGACTTTCACGCAGTAACAGGCCCAGGAGGAGGAGCCAAAGCAACTCAGACGCCGCCGGGACAAGAAACGATGTTTACGTTCAAAGCGTTGAACCCGGGCGTGTACGTGTATCACTGCGCTTCGCCTCACATTCCAACGCATCTAGCCTTCGGCTTGTACGGTTTGATACTAGTGGAACCTGAAAGCGGACTGACTCCTGTGGACAAGGAGTTCTATGTGATGCAAGGCGACTTCTACACTCTTTGGCCCGTTGGAACTCAGGGGCATCAGGAATTCGACTCGCAGAAACTAAACGACGAAGAGCCCACATACGTAGTGTTCAATGGACGCTGGAGAGGCTTAACGGGCAACCACACTTTGAAAGCTAACGTAGGCGATTCCGTACGAATCTTCTTCGGCGTTGGCGGACCAAATATGATTTCATCATTCCACGTGATAGGCGGAATCTTTGACCGAGTATATCCTGAAGGAGACTTAGTTTCAGCGCCATTGCAGAGCGTTCAAACAACCCTTGTGCCAGCTGGAGGCGCGACAGTAGTCGAATTTAAACTACAGGTGCCAGCGGACTACATCCTAGTGGACCATTCGTTGACGAGAGCCATTGACAAAGGCGCTCTGGCAATACTCACAGTATCTGGGCAGCCGAATCCAGACGTCTACAACGCTGAATCATCTAGCAGTGGAAGCGGTCATTAGAAGCGAATCTGCTTTCTTTTCTTTTCCGTTCCGATCAGACGCTCGTCTCGAGGACAAGAGTCTAATGTGTGGCATGACTGAGTGCTTGAACTTTTTCGATAACCCGGTTTGTCGACACAATATTCCGGTTCAGTCCGAGTTCCTTGGGAGGCAAACCGAATGCTAAGCCTACCAGTTGCGTAATGTAAAGCACAGGAAGCTCTATTTCAACATCGAAGTGCTTTTCAACGTCTCTCTGCTTGGCGTCAAGGTTGAAGTGGCACATTGGACACGGGGTGACTATGCAGTCGGCTTGTGCGTTTTTTGCCGTGAGCAGCGGCGCTTTTGTCATCTCCATCATAACTTTCTCGTCGGTTATGGCTAATGATGCACCGCAGCATCGAGTCTTATCTGGGTAATCAACAACCTCGGCCCCCAAGGCTTCAACCACCTTGTCCATTGAAACAGGATGCTCAGGATCGTCGAACGCGTGTATGCCTGTTGGTCTCACGATGAGGCATCCGTAGTATGGTGCAATCTTCAAGCCTTTCAATGGAACAGTGACGTTCTGGCGGATTCTGTCAAAGCCCACATCATTAGCCAGTATGTCCATGTAATGCCTCACTTTGACATCTCCCGCGTATTTGAGTCCAGCATCATTGATGACTTTGTCAACTCTGTCCTTCATGTCTGTGTATTGGCGGAGCATCATGTTTGCTCGAGAGAGAGTGAAAAAACAGGCACTGCAAAGCGTTACGACATCTGTTTTCATGTTTTCGGCCAGGGCTAGATTTCGAGTTGCCAAAGAAATCGCTAAAGTAGGATTGTAAGCGTATACAGCGTCGATGGCGCCGCAGCAGTTCCAGTCAGGAATCTCAACCAGTTCAATGCCTAGGCGTTTGTTTATGGCGTTCGCCGACATCTCGTATTCTTTGGATGAGCCGTGGATGGAGCAGCCTGGAAAGTACGCGTATTTCATTTCTGAGTCTCCTTGCCTTGAGCTTTCTTGAAAATCTCGGCGAAACGGGTTGAAGAATCCAGCTTTGATGGACGCAGTTTCAGTTTGCCTTTTCTAAGCATACGGAAGCCTAGAGAGGCGTTGCCGAGTAACTCGTTAAAACTGGTCTTGTTGGCAAGTTTAACTTTTAGTTCTGCTTCGTGCATTCTTCCATATTTGCCCACGATTTCTGCAAACGCTTTGTGGAATTTGGGCTTGACAGGTACGGGAGATTGTATGTTGCTTTTCAGAGCCATGTTCTTGAAGCCTGACATTATGGCTGGAATGTTTAAGCCGCGGGGACACCGTGAAGCGCAGGTGTAGCATGAGGCGCATATCCAGATTGTGTGGCTTGATAGAACCTCTTGCTTAAGTCCGAGATGTGCCATTTTTAGGATTTGCATTGGACTGTAGTCCATGGCGAATCGAGCGGGGCATGAGCCTGAGCAGACGCCGCATTGAATGCAGTCGAGAATATTCTTTCCGCCGGGCAAATCCTTGATCTCTTTGATGAAGGTGGGGTCGACGTCTTTGGCAGTTATTGTGTGCGGAAAACGGTGACTCATTTATTTGCCTCCTGCCAGCGTTTGAGCGATCTTCTGACGCTTCTCTGGCGATATCCGTCCCATCTTCGAAATTCTTTCGTCGAAGGTTTGGAACAAGTTTACTACTTTGTCGTATTGTGGTAGTGTTGTTGTCGTGGAAATGACTCTTAGTGATTCGACGCCGTACTTGCCCAGTTCTTTTTTTATGCTGTTCACGTGGTCTCTGACGTTGTCTTCTCTGAAGGGGCTGTCGTCTCCTTCGATGAATATGATGCCGTCGGCTCCGCTTGCGAATGCGTGTAACACGTGCTTCAAGCTTACTCTGCCTGTGCTGGGCACCGGGATGATTTTCACGTTAGGCGTATATGATACTCTGGTTTGTCCCGCGAGATCTGCTGACCCATATGCTGTGGTCTTCTCCAAGAAGGCGATTATCCGCGGGCGGTCGCCGTCCTCAATGCTTGTGGCTTGAATCTGCGCAGTGAGTTGCGAATCAGTTGAATGTTTGAGTTCGATGGCTTCTGTGGGGCATTTGGGCACGCATATGCCGCATCCTGTGCATGAGATTGAGTTTATGAATACGCCTTTTGGCGTTGGCTCTATAGCTTTAGTTGGACAGTGTTTGATGCACTCACCGCATGAGTTACATTTTTCAGGGATGATGAACGCGATTTCCGGTGAGACAGCAATTTCGCCTTTTCCGAGAAAAGTTGCAACTTTTGAGGCTGTCGCCATGGTCTCAAGTGTGGTTTCTCTGATGTCTTTTGGTCCGAGTGCGCAACCGGCTATGTACATGCCTTCCATCTTGGTGTCGACGGGTCTCAGTTTGTGGTGTCGTTCGAGTAGGAAGCTGTCTGGTCCAAGATCAATGCCCATCATTTTGGACAGTTCGCCTGTGCCAGCATTTGGAAGCAATGCTGGGCTGAGGACAACCATGTCGAATGTCTCTTCGATTCGCCTGCTTAGTATCGTGTCTTCTGCCCTGACGATCAGGCTGTCGCCGTTAGGTACAACTTCTGCTACTCTGCCTCGTATGAATTTGACGCCGTGGTCGCGAGCGTTGGAGTAGAATTCCTCGTAGCCTTTCCCATGCGCTCGGATGTCAGTGTAGAATACCCATGGCTCGGCTTCTGGAAAGGCTTTGAGAAGCAATAAAGTATGCTTGATTGCGTTCATGCAGCCTATTTTGCAGCAATAGGTGATGCCCGTGTCCATTCGGCTCCCGACGCAGAGCACAAATGCCACTTTCTTGGGAGGCTTGCCGTTCGAAGGTCTATGAAGACCCTGCAGCATCAGTCTCTCAAACTGAAGGTTAGTGACGACGTCTGGGTGAAGTCCCCATGCATATTGGCCAAACAGGTTCACACCATTAAAGACCTCTTTTGATGATTCTGGAGTAAGTTGCTGATAGCCTGTACACGAGATTATGGCGCCCACGTTCAGAGTTCTTGTTTCTTCCTTTTGGTCAAAAACAATAGCTTTGCCTTTGCAGAATTTCTCGCAGACGCGGCAGACCCCTTTATTGAACCAGAGGCAAAGAGACTTGTCGATAGCATAAGCGTTTGGCACAGCTTGCTTGAAAGATAGGTCGATGCATTTTTCCAGTTTCAGCCCTTCTTCATGCGTGCTGGGTTTCTTGACAGGGCAAACTCTTGAACATTCGCCGCATGAGATGCACTTGTCAACGTCAACATAACGTGGTCGAATTCGAACCGTAACTTCGTAGTTGCCCGGTGAACCGTTCACAGCGATCGGTTCGGCCAGCGTGATTATTTCTATGTTTGGGTGTTGCGATACGTAGACCATTTTGGGTGTCAGAATGCAGGCTGAACAGTCGAGCGTGGGAAAAGTCTTGCTTAGCTGAGCCATGTGTCCGCCTATGCTCGGATTGCGCTCGACCAAATAAACCTTGTAACCCTTGTCTGCAAGTTCAATCGCGCCCAGAATGCCGGCTATCCCGCCTCCGATCACGGCTACGTCTCGATTTACTGGCATGTTTTTTGCTTCTAAGGGTTCCAGATGCTGTGCACGTTCAGTTACTCCGTGCACGATTGCTGTGGCTTTTTGAGTGGCTAGCTCCTTGTTGTCGTGAACCCAACTGCATTGCTCACGTATGTTAGCCATGTCGAGGAGATACGGATTTAGCCCGCCTCGTTTTGCCGCGCCTCTAAAAGTGTCTAGATGCATGCGGGGGGAACAGGATGCGACAACAACTCGGTTAAGCTTGTGCTCTTTAATGTCTCTTTCAATCATGTCCTGACCTGGTTTGCTACACATGTACTCGTAGGTTTCGCAGACTTTGACGCCCTTACACTTTGTCAGGGCTTCCTTAACTCTAACCACGTCTACGTTGTCGCTTATGTTTCCGCCACAATGACATATGTAGACGCCTGTTTCCGGCTTCTTTTTTCCCGCATTTTCCGCATTTGCGCTTTTCTTGTGAGGCAATTAGGAAGCCACCTGAATTCTTGACTATCGTCAGTCGGGCTAATAAATGTTTCATTTCTATCAATATTATGAGATTTAATGATGAGAACCTGTGCGAATCCATAAGTATCGCGGGCAATATTGAATACCAAAAAGCAAGTGTGCCAAGGTATGATCAATACAAGCGCTTCGTCTCTACAACTGATGGTTAAGCTCTGCTCGGACAAAGCTGCGTTCGAAGCTCGAACCTCGAAAAAGCTGAATCTAAACATGAACGAAGTGAAGCGAACACTTGAGCGGTCGAAACAGTATGAGATTGTTTTGGACACGCCGCATATGATAATAATGAAAAGTGGAAAGGCTGAAATCACACTAAGCCGAGACGGCAGAATGTTGATCAAAAGAGTCTCCAACGAAGCCGAAGCCACGAAAGTTGCCAACGAAGTACTGAGCGCAACACTCAAACAGACAGTGAAGTAGTTGTGCCATATCACACGTGGCAGCTTCTAGATGAAAGAAACAAATGCGCCTTTCAAGTCGCGTTCAATCATGCTGTTGATGTCGAGCTTTCCCTCTGCTTTGAGAACCTCTTCAAGTCGAGCGCGGGTTCGTGGTTGGGGCGGTGGGCCAGTGCAACATGATGCAGGTTTAGTTGAAGCGTCGAAAGTTCCTATTTTTCTAGCTAGGTTTTCGACCTCGGTTTTGTTCATGCCAGCTAGCGGTCGCAGAACCGTCACACATGATAAAGCTTCTGTTTCGACGTGCAAGTTACGAAGAGTCTGACTGGCGTGTTCTCCAATTATTTCGCCCGTAACTATGGCTTCGGCTCGTTCCTTCAAGGCGATTTTCTCGGCGACTCGGTACATCATCCTTCTACAGAGTACACAGGTCAAGTTGCGCGGACACTTTCTCAAAATGTCCGCTAGGTCGGCCCCATGGGGAACAGTGTACATCTTAATTGAATGAGCGATGTGTCTTCTGACTCTTTTGGCTGCTTCAACTGCTCTCTGTTGCGTTGTTTCATCAGCAAACGGAGAGTTGTCGAAATAAACGCAAATCGGCGCCAAGTTCTTCTGTGCCATAAGCCAAACTGCAACAGGCGAATCGATTCCACCTGATAAGAGGCAGACGACCTTCCCAGTGTGAGATTCTGCAACATTGATCGGCTTGGACATGGTTCCCACAATAGATTCCAGTTGCGCGTTAAGTCTTTTGAAAAACCCAACCCTTAGATGTCTGAAGGTCTTCACGTCATGGCTTTGAGGGTTTCTGCCATTTCATTGAGATAGAGCTTGTACTCTGTGTTTCTGAGATCGGAGATGCTGTCGACTGCTTGTCTCAAGTATTCGTCTATTTGCTTTTCGCAGTAGTTGAAGGAACCTGCCTGTTTGAGAACTTGTCTGAGTTCTTCGGCTTCGTCTTTTTCTGTTGATTCCTTTTTCTCTATGAGAGGGTCAAGCATGTTCTCAAGGTGTTTTTTCTGGCTTGAACTGCATGTCACGTAGTAGTGAATTATCGGAAGGCTTGTCCTTCCATTTCTCAAGTCGTTCAAAAACAAGTTGCCGTTCCGAGTCCAGTCCAGCAAGTCGTCTTTCAGTTGATAGGCTATTCCGAAGTTTTCGCCAAACGCTGATAATTCCTTTGTCTCCGTCGGGTTGCCTCCTCCAGCCAGTGCTCCGCAGTAGGTAGATGATCTGAAGAGAGAGGCTGACTTTTCCTTGATTCTCTTGTAATATTGCTGTCTAGTGGCTGCTTTTAGAGACGAGGTTATGTCCCTGTGTTCGCCGTCGCAGAGTTCAAGCGCGCTTTGTGCCACAGTCTTCAGTATTGTTTCGCCGTATTCAGCTGCTAGTCTTACAGCGAGTGCGATCAACGCGTCTCCAGCCAAGATGGCTTCATTAACTGACCATCTCTTGTGAACAGCTGGGATCCCTCGGCGAGACTCATCTCCATCTATGATGTCATCGTGGACTAATGTGGCTGTGTGCATCAGCTCAAAGGCCGATGCTAGATGCATGACGTTATTTCGTTTTCCGCCCACACTTTCAGCTGACAATATGACAAGTAAGGGTCGAAGTCGCTTCCCGTTTGACAAAAGCGCATAATCGACATGTGGATGAAGACTAAGCTGTGTGAGTCCGGAAGCCAACTTTGCCAGTTCCGTGTCAATTTGACTTTTAGTTCCTGAGATGTATAACTTGAGAGACTTCTCAGCATTGTTTCCAAGTGTATATTCCTGTTTCATCTGTGACGCCGCTGAAGTTTAACCGATAATAGATGTTTAAGTTAAAAAATGTGATGTTAGAAGGTTCGCCCTAGAGATCTGTGTTTAGACCTTCTTGCTTCTAAAGGCTAGGAGCAGGTTGACAATTCCAAGGAAAGCTCCGAGTCCAGCCAAACCTAAGAATATGGCGACTGGTCCAGGGAATGGCTCAACTGTAAACCACACTATAGCGGCGTGTACTTCAGCAGCGCGTCCTGCGCGTATGAGTTGTCCTCCAATATATCCAGCAACACCGAGAAGCGTTGAAAGCCCTATGATCCCTACTTCTCCCAACACCAGGTTTAGCCATGCGAGGATGTTATTGACGTTGCCGCCCGTCGCTTTGGGAATTATGTAGTAGAGTGAAGCCAATGCCGCGAATCCTGTGAAACCTCCAATGATCATGGCGAGGAAGCCGAGATAGCCCCATGTGCCTGCTGAGCCGCCTGCGATGTAGCGTGAAATGTTGGGGTCGTATAAGAGGGGGAGAAGCGCCCACCCTATGGTCAACAAGAGGTTGATGATAGCCATTGCTCCAAATCTCTTTGCCCAGGTTTCAGGTGTAGACATTTTCTTTTTTCACCATCCATATCATATTTATCTTCTTTAACGGTTCCTCTAAACGGATATTACTTATTTAAGTCTTCTGGAAACAGTCTGATATTTGCCTATAACTGATAAATTACTTTCGGAAAGATGTCGGCAAAGGGGATAATAACAGGTGAATAGTGTGGTTCTTGTTCAGAGTTTGGCGAGGGGGCAAATCAAATATGATGCAGTGGTGATGGTGTGTTTGAGATCTTGGAGAGAAAGAAATTGCAGGAGTTGCGGTCGTCTAATCGCCGCTGGGCTGTTTTGTTTGCTTCCTTCTTGACTTTCTTGGCTTTTGCCTTTGTTTTTCAGTTGATGCCCCCGCTACTAACGAGAGTAGCTGATGAGTTCACTGTTGACGAGGTGCGGGTCGGCTTGCTGATGTCTTTAACGGTGATTCCTGGAATTATTCTGGCTCTGCCTACTGGGCTAGTCGTGAATAAGTATGGATTTCGTTGGCTTGGATTTGTCTCGCTACTATTAGTCGCCTCTGGCAGCCTAGTGACTGCACTGGCTCAAAGCTTTGCTCTAACGTTGCTGGGTAGGTTCATATTGGGTGTCGGAGGGGCTTTCATCGTCGTTGGCGTGCCTACTATCATTCCACAGTGGTTCGGTCACAAGGAGTTGGGCAAAGCCATGGGTTTGTACGGCACGAATATGCCTGTTGCCACGATACTTGCTTTTCCGACGGCTACGGTTCTAGCGCAGAATTTCAACGATTGGCGGTATCCGTTCTATGTGGGCTCAGTGTTAGCCGTTTTGGTCGCAGTTGTTTTTGTAGCGGTAGTCAGAGAGGGTCCAATGAAGGGCGAGCGCACTCCTATTGGTTTAACAGAGGTCAAGAAGGCTGTTAGGAACTCAGAGATTTGGAAGGCAAGCCTTGTCTGGATGTTTTTCAATGCTGCGGCGATAGCGTATTTGTCGTGGGCAAAAGTCTTGTTCGAGACTTTCAAAGGACTACAGCCCATTGAAGCAAGCATTTTCGCAAGTGTTCTTATGTATGCAGCTGTTGTTTTCGTGCCCCTTTTTGGCTGGGCCTCTGACAAGACCGAGCGACGAAAACCATTCCTCGTTGTAGGATCAATTGCGATGGCTCTTGCACTGATTGTAACATCCTTCTCTTCCGGTCTCATGCTAGTTGTGTCCGTCATTCTGCTGGGCATAGCTGCTGCGTCGGTTCCGCCTGTGGTGATGACGATCCCACCTCAAAATTCGCCGCCTAACTTGGCTGGGACAGCTTTCAGTATAGTGACTCTTTGCCAGAACATTGGCATCGCTTTTTCTGCGCCATACGCAGGATACTTGATACAGACAACTCAGCATCTTCCATCGATCTTTCTTGGAATCTCTTTGTTTCCATTAGTGGCGGCTGCCGCTGCTTTGACTCTCAAAACCAAGTGATGGAAAATATCGATCTAGAATTCTTTTCTGTGGGCGTAGAAAGCCAATGCGTACAAGATGTAACTGAAATGAAACAGCAGTTCCAACGGATGTCCATTATAGTACGTGCCTTGAAGAGTAGTGAGCGAAAAAAGCATGTCTCCTACGACATCCATGAAAGTTGCAATACTGATCAACGCCCAAGCCACAGCAATCTTTCCTCCTGTGAAAATGAGAAGAGCTAGAAGGGCATAGCCAAACAGGGCAAGGTCCAAAGCTGGATATGCGATGTCAATGCCAACGGCTACAACCTCCTTTCCAGCCATCTCTGCAAGAACGGGAGTTAGAAAATACGCAAAGAGTCCAAAGCTTACCAGCCCGATTGTTATGGCGCCTGCCCTATACACTTTCTTTGAAATTGTGAACTGAAAGGTTCTTACATACCAGTGAAAGGCGATCATCATGGGTGCGTACCCGATCAACCATGCCACGTCTGCAATTGATGGAAACGGTATTTCCACATTCAACAAGAGAGTGTAAATCGCCCAGAATAATTCCCCAAGAAACCAGAAAATCATTCCTAGCGTGAAGCCAAGCCAGATCTTGGAGAATTTGTCTTCAAGCTTTCCCCAATATTTCATGAGCCCATAGATAGATGAGACAACCGTTACGGCAGCTATTACAGGGGGGAAGGCGTTTGAAAACAAATACATCTGGTCAGCGTACTGGTCTTGGAAAAGGTAAATAATCGCTAGCGCTGCGGCTAGAAGTATGCTCACTAGATACGGAGTCTTCATTTGCAATCGTTTGGAGTTTGCTCGCAGCTTATACAAAAGCATTGATAAAGTATAATCCAGATTCCGAATGCATATTATCATTCAATGAAGATGTTGAGTTGCGAGCTAGATAAATATTCAAAGATACGGTAATATGATTACGTTACGGAAGGTGAAGCAGTTGAGTCGGAAAGCCGCGTTCAAACCTGAAGAGTTCTACAGCCGACAAGTTGTCTTGGCTGAGTTGGGAAGGCAGGGACAGGAAAAGCTTAGGCGATCAAGGGTGGCAGTCGTGGGCTTAGGCGGATTAGGCACGGCGTCGGCGCTTTATCTAGCCTTGGCAGGCGTCGGTCACCTGCGCCTGATAGACCAAGACACGGTTGAACTGAAAAATCTGCATAGGCAAATTTTGTACAGCTTGGACAATTTGCGGTATCCGAAGGTCGAGGCGGCAGCAGAAAGAATTCAGCACATGAACCCTGATGTAACGATTGAACCTGTGCCAGAGAACGTGAATGAAAGCAACATAGACGATATTGTTTGTGACGTGAACTGCGTGGTCGACGGTTTAGACAACATGCGAACCCGCTACCTGTTGAATCGAGCCTGTGTAAGAAATCGGATTCCTTATGTTTTTGGCGCCGCAATTGGCGTTGAAGGCAACCTATCCGTTTTACACTCACCTGAAACCCCTTGTTTAGAGTGCTTCTTGCCCGGTTTGGATGACCGCCAGTTGCCAACATGCGACACAAGAGGAGTGCTTGGCGCCACCACAGGCATCATCGGCTCGCTACAAGCCATGGAAGCTGTTAAACTGCTCGCCGACATGGGCGGCTCACTGAAGGGGAAGCTTATGGTGTGCGACTTCAGAGACATGTACTTCACCACAATTGAAATTTTCAAGCGACCAGACTGCCCCGTGTGTGGTGCCAAGACGGCACCTGCAGTTGCGAAAGAAGCAGAACAGCTGGCGGTGCTCTGTGGAAGCAACACCTTCAACGTAAATCCCCAACAGCCCATCAAGCTGAGCCTTAATCAAATCTACCTAAAATTGAAGAGCCAGTTCAAGATCCTGCTCAAGTCTTCTCTGGTAATAGTATTTAGGTACGAACGCGGCATTGAAGTTAGCTTATTCAACGGCGGACGAATGTTGATTAAGAACGTCAAAGATGAAAAATCAGCGCTTACCGTACGCAAAGCTGTTTACATGACCTTGGGTTTGAAGACGCCAGATTAGAGATCGGCTTATAAGGCATATTGGCTGTCAAAGTTTTCCAGGAGTTGTTTCAGTGAAAACGCGGGTAGAAGTTGATTCTCTGGGCACCAAGAACGTACCAGAAAAAGCCTACTATGGTATTCAGACTCAACGAGCTGTTGAGAACTTTCCTGTGAGCGGCATCAAAGTGCCCAAAGTGTTTATTTACTCCTACATCATGGTCAAAAAAGCCGCAGCCATAGCTAACATGCAAATCAGCTGGCTAGACGAGAAAATAGGCGATGCCATAGTTAAGGCGTGCGACGAAGTTTTGAGAGGCGCTTTCCTAGATCAGTTTGTAGTTGATGTTTTTCAAGCTGGGGCAGGCACTTCGTTCAACATGAACGTTAATGAAGTGTTGGCGAATCGTGCGCTTGAGATTCTGGGCAGAGAGAAAGGCGACTACAAGAGCATAAGTCCAAACGACCATGTGAATATGGCGCAATCATCAAACGACACTTTTCCCACCGCACTTCACTTAGCCACGCTTATTTCACTGCAACCTCTAATGGAAGAGTTGGAAAGGCTTGCAGACGCCTTTGAAAAATTGGGGAAAAAAAACGCTGATGTTATAAAATCCGGGCGAACGCATCTTCAGGACGCTTTGCCAGTAACGCTTGGACAGGAATTCACTGCATATGCAGAGGCAATACGTAACGCCAGAGTACAGATTGCCGAGAGAAGCAGAAGATTAGAGGAGTTGGCGCTTGGAGGCACGGCGGTGGGCACGGGAGTCAATGCTCATCCTCGATATAGGAGAATCGCCATCGCCGAACTCAGCAGAATGACTGGGCTCCAGCTGAAACAAGCGAAGAACTCTTTTGAGGCTCTTCAAAGCCGCAATGCTATCGCCGCTGTCTCAAGCGGACTTAAAGAATTAGCTCTCGAATTAATTCGAATCGCCAACGATCTGAGGCTTCTTTCTTCCGGTCCGACCACAGGGTTGGCTGAGATTGAGTTGCCGCCTGTGCAACCTGGATCATCAATAATGCCCGGGAAAGTTAATCCGGTGATGGCTGAATGTCTAGACATGATCGGGTTCCAAGTTGTGGGAAACGACCTAGCTGTGTCCTTGGCGGTTCAGGCTGGGCAACTGGATTTGAACGTTATGACTCCTGTGATGATGTACAACGTTCTACAGTCTATTCAAATCTTGACCAATTATCTTCCAGTGTTCACGCGTAGATGCGTCGAAGCAATAACAGTTGACAGGAAAAAGTGCAAAGACTATGTTGACAAGAACCCTTCCCTGGCAGTTTATCTTTCCCCTTATATCGGATACTTGGAAGCCGCGAAAATCGCCAAGCAATCCTTGGACGAAAGAGCCTCGGTGAAGGAAATTGCCACAGAAAGAGGCGTGCTTAAACCCAAACAAGCTGAGCAGATATTTAGACCGAAGTTTCTCTTGGGTGAAAAGCGTGGCAGAAGATGAAAGTCCAAGCTGCGTTGTATCGCTATCATCTTGGAAGCCGTGCAGCCTAGCTTAAGCCTTTCGAGTTCCCAAGTTTTCGAACCTGCGGATTTTTTCTTGAACAGCTTTGCTGGCTAGTTCTCGAAGCGCGTCCGCTGCAATCCATTTGGCTGCTTTGTTATCGAGTCTCTGGATTTCTTTTGCGGTTTCAATTGCCGCCCTGTTTAAGTTGATGTTGCGTTTTCCAATCTGGCGCAGGGACCAGTTGACGGCTTTCTTGACAAAGTTTCTGTTATCCGTTGATTCTCGTTTTATGATTGGCAGGAACTTCAGGAATTTTCCATCAGCCGTGCTCTTGTCGTGCACTGCCAACACTGCCATCATGACGAATCCTGCTCTCATGACAAATTCTCGTTTTCGTTGGCTCCATTCAACCGCTTTCTCATACGCGAATCTGGTTTTGTCGAAAAGGTTGCTGCAACATTGGTCGCAGATGTCCCAAGAGTCGAACTCGCCGACCCATTTCTCAATCTGTTTTTCTGTTATCAATTCGGGTGCGTCAATCATGCACGCCAATATACGAGCCTCGTGAACCCCGGAATTCCACAGTTGCTGCGCCAAAGCATGATCTGTGCCTGCTTGTTTGGCTATCTTTCTCAGGTTTGGGATTGACACGCCATACGTGTTCTTCGGGTTGATTCCGAATCTTGCCATGCCTTCCACTGCTCTCAGATCCGCCATGGATTTCAGCTTCTCAAGAATTTCGAGGTACTCCATTTCTATCCACTCTAGCACGGTTGAATGTGTGGTGCGACCGCCGGGATTCGGACCCGGGTCAACGGCTTGGAAGGCCGACGTCCTAAACCAGGCTAGACTACGGTCGCCCTTTTTGAAGCAATGTATAATGTGAAGCCTAGAATTTAAAACTAAAATCTCGAAAGCCCGAAAGAAGAAGGCCTTAAGGGTCATTCGCCTTCTTCTTTCACGCAGTTTTTCGCTTCAGTAGCGATAAGTTATGGACAATCAGATCGCGGTTTTTCTGCCATCAAAACCTCTGCGCCAATGTCCAAATTCCTCCTTGACTCCACGCAGTTGCTGACCAGAAAAAACCGGTCCATCTCGACAAACACGGTATTTCCCAATCACACATGTTCCGCATATGCCTATGGCGCAGCGCATGAAACGCTCCAAACTGGCTTCGAAGGGCACATGGAACTCTTCAGCCAAGCCGAACATTATCTGTAGCATTTTCTCTGGTCCGCAGGCATACGCCATGTTGAATTTTTCACCTTGTGCGAACATCTCCCTTGCAGGCGTGGTCGCCAAGCCTTTTTGCCCGAAACTGCCATCTTCAGTTGTAACTACCAGTTGGCCTTTGATCCTTGAGATTACTTTGCTCATGCGCACATGAAACAGCAAGTTACTTTTCATATTGGCTCCCATCAACAGCGTGATTTTGGTTTTCTGTTTGACAAATTCCTCTGTCAAGGGCGCTAGCGACGCGAGTCCTGTGCCGCCGCCCACGATTAAGGCTTTTTTGACATTTGTTATAGTGTAGCCGTTTCCAAGAGGCCCACGCACTCCAATTGCGTCCCCTGTCTTCATGTTGTGCAACGCATCTGTTGCTTCCCCAACTCTTTCAGCGGTTATGGAGGCTTGGATTCTCCTTGGATTCAACGATGATAGACTCATGGGAACTTCGTCTACGCCCGGTATCCAGACCATGACAAACTGGCCAGGTTCAGCCCTAGAGCACAGGTCATCATTGAACGTGAAGGATTTGACTGTGGGCGTCTCAACGGTGATGCTCGTTATCTTGACAGTACGCATCCTGTTAACGGCGGTGTGATAGTCCGACAATTTCCCTCACGCTCTTTAAACCATTGTCGTGCAGGTAGGCATCGATGCCCTTACATACAGATTTGAAAACGCCTAATCCCTCAGACGCTATCGCAGTGCCTACTTGAACGGCTGAAGCTCCTGCCAACATGAATTCGACAGCGTCTTGCCAAGAGGCTACGCCGCCACAGCCAATGATGGGCACATTGACTGCTTCATAGATTTCATAAACACATCGCACTGCAATCGGCTTCACTGCCCGCCCAGACAATCCGCCTATCTTGTTGGCAAGTATTGGGCGAGCTGTTTCAACATCTATCGCCATGGCACGCACAGTGTTTATAGCTGCAACTGCGTCAGCTCCAGCTTTGGCTGCTGCCACAGCTATTTCAGCGATGTCCCTTACATTCGGAGTCAGCTTAACGATGACCGGATCTGAAATGGCATTCTTGACTTGTTTCACAACCTGCGAAACTAGATTTGCACTCTGTCCAATCTCTGAGCCGGTCTTCCTTACATGGGGACAGGACACGTTCAATTCAACAGCATCAGCACCAGCCTTCGCCAGAATATTGGCAGCCTCAGCGAATTCCTCTGCTGTGAATCCGAACACACTGGTTATTAGTGGTGCACTGAATCCGCTTTTCTTGAGTTCTTTAACTTCATGAGCAAAGGATTTGGCGCCCGGGTTCGGTAGACCCATGGCGTTGAGCAAGCCGCAATTATCGATTTGAACGACAGTTGGGTTGGTGTACCCGGAGCGTGGCTCTAAACCCACTGATTTGGTGACAACTGCGCCTGCGCCTTGTTCGACTGCCTCTTTAAGCGTTGCTGCTGAGAGTCCAAGTATGCCCGCTGCCAACATTGTGGGGTTTGATAGCCTGAGACCCGCGATTTCAATAGCCAATTGGTTTGGCATGTTTTGTGTTTTGGCTCCTTGATTGTTGCCTTATTGTGGTTGATATTTTGGTTATTTAAGTTAGGCTGTTGGCTCAGATGGGTGGAGGGTTAGTATGAGTCTGGGAATTTTTTTTGGGGTGAAAGTTCTGCTTTTCTGTTTGCCGTTTGGGTTCTGTTTTGGTTTCTGTATGTTGTTTCTGGCGCTGTTCACTCGTGTTTTGTGGTGCGTTTCAACATAGTTTGTGGTGCGCTTTCATGTTGGTTGGCGTGACGTTTGCGAATGATGAGTGCTCTGCGGGAAAACAAATTTCAAAAGAAGAAGGCGCTAAGCCCCTTATACCTTCTTCTACTTGGACAGTTGTAGTTGAATACGGAAGCGTAGACTGTTTGTGGCGGGTTTCTGTTTCAGATGTTATTAACTTTCGCTTGGAAACAGTAATAATACCGTTGTTTGTTGGCTGGCTGGATTGCTTCGAAGTGGTAGTCTGCTCCGCGTGTTCTTGACTACTGTTTCTTCGCTGAGTTGGAAGGGTGCTGTATGCTTGTTGATGACCAATTGCGCCATAGTGTCATGAAGTCTGAACAAATGGAGAGAAGAAGAGGGGTTTAGGCTGGTTGTCAAGTAGAGCCAGACCTATGCTCAAACAAGGGGGAATCGTGTGGAGAGACTTGGGATCTTTTCATTAAGGACCGAATCCTTCTCCCGTTCCTTTGCCTTTCCAAGAATTTTCTCTATTTTTTCTCTCCCAGACATAACAACTAACCAGTAAAGCCTTATTATCATCGTTATTAGCGCAACCAAACCACTTTTCCAAACGTTGCTCTCAATGCCACAGTCAACTAGTCTTAATGATGATGTGGAGGCGTCATAATTAATAACGATGGAATGCCAGTTACGATGCTTGATGTGCAGGCTAGGAGGACAACACCTTGGCGAAGACCGTTAGCATTGTTGGACTTGAAGGTTTTCCAATGGTCAAAGCAGGCGACAACGTAACGGAGCTCATACTTGCAACCGCTAGAAACGAGCATGTAACGTTTGACGAAGGCGACGTCGTCGTGGTGGCTCACAAAATCGTATCCAAAGCAGAGGGCAGAACAATCAAGCTGAGCGCCATCAAACCTTCCAAGAGAGCCAATGAACTAGCGAAGATCACAAGACGCGACCCCAGATTAGTTGAACTTGTCCTAAGAGAGGCTAAACGCGTAGTTAAGGCAACTTCAGAAATTCTCATCGTGGAAAACAGACTAGGCTTCGTCTGCATCAACGCTGGCGTCGACAAATCGAATGTTGAAGGAGCAGACGGATACACTCTTCTACCCCTCAACCCCGACGAATCAGCTAGGCAAATCCACTCTCAGATCAAGAAACTGACTGGAAAAAAAGTGGCAGTAGTAATATGTGACACTTACAGCAGACCATTTAGACGTGGGCAAGTTGAATTCGCCATAGGCTTAGCAGGCATCAGCCCGTTTCGAGACTACCGTGGGCAAAAGGATCTATTTGGCTACGTCCTGAAGGTGAAACTCTCAGCCATCGCAGATGAGATTGCTTCTGCGGCTGAGCTTCTTATGGGCCAGGGCGGAGAAGCCACTCCAGTGGTTGTGATCAAGGGCTTAGGCAATATCAAGTTTAATGAAGAAGTGTCAGCTGGCGAGTTGTTCATTTCCGAGCAAGAGGACCTGTTCAAGGGAACTCTTCCGTAAGATTTTATTGATACATGCTAACGCCAATCTTTCTGTGTGCAAGGGGGCCTGACGTCTTCCGCGCGAGAAACTGGTTTAGAATAGATTTATTTTGTTTGGTTGAATAAGGTTAGCAGATACGAGGAGTCAGCATGAAAATTACAATCGTTGAATCGGTCATGGGTGCCTTGGGCTTTGACGAGAACAACATGTTGATTGATTATGTCTTGTTTCCCAAAGAACCCCAAAGAGTCGCTGAAACGCTGCTCAAAATAGCGACAGGTAGGATCGTTGACGAGCAAGCAACCTTGATTGAACAACTCCGATCGAAAGGTTACACCTTTTTTGTATTCGAGAATGCTGAAACAGCCCGCAACGCTCACGAACGGTTGAAGATCGCTGTTGAGGTTGCCCAACCATCTCAGGCAGGCGAAACACTTCGCGCAAATCTCGAGCAGTTTGCGGTTCAAACAGGTTTTATCAAAGAATCTGATCAGCTACGCGATTGGATGCATCGTGTCTCGATGGAGATGACCAAGCTTAAGGTTAGGAAAGCCGCTGAAAAACGTGACATGCTGGTTGTGCAAGCAATTCAAGCGATAGATGATCTTGACAAAGCGGTCAATGTTTTCATGGGGCGAATAAGAGAATGGTATGGTCTGCACTTTCCTGAATTGGACCGCATAGTTGAAAAACATGAAACATACGCGCGTCTAATCGTTAACTTGGGGCGAAGAGAAAACTTCACCGCTGATCACTTGGAAAAGGAAGGCTTGCCCCGAACTAGAGCCGACCAGATTGCTGAGGTAGCCGCCAGATCCATGGGGGGTGGACTGGAAGACTCAGATTTAACTCAGATTCAGGCTCTGAGCCGAGACACGTTGCAGCTTTATGACGTTAGGCAATCATTTGAAAGCTATATGGACTCTTTGATGGAAGAGGTGGCGCCGAACGTTAAAGCCTTAGTGGGGTCATTGTTGGGTGCAAGGTTGATAGCTCTCACAAGTGGACTTGGAAACCTTGCAAAGATGCCTGCCAGCACAATTCAGGTTCTAGGCGCCGAGAAAGCTCTGTTTCGTTCCCTGAAAACTGGCACGCGTCCACCCAAGCACGGAATACTGTTTCAACACACATTGATTCATGAGGCAAAGCGTTGGCAAAGAGGCAAGATAGCAAGAGCCATTGCGGGCAAGCTTGCCATAGCAGCTCGCACAGACGCCTACAGCGACAAATACCTTGGAGACGGCTTGAAGGCGGGCTTGGATAGGAGAATCAAGGAAATTCAGGAAAAATATGGAGAACCGCCGCCAGAGAAGCCTCAACAGTCGCCCCCAAAGATGAAACAGTTCAGGGAGCAGCAATATAGGAGAATGAAGCGTGGTCGTAGACGTTGAGCCGCACCCATGTTTCAGCCGCATTTATTGGATGACCTTTGAAGACAGGTCCAGAAGGCTAGCCACGCAGAATCTCGCGCTTGGACGCGCCGTCTATGGCGAGCGCTTGGTCAAACATAGAAATGTCGAATACAGAGTCTGGGATCAATATCGGAGCAAATGTGCCGCAGCTATCATGAACGGTTTGGAAACACTGCCAATCCAAATGGGCCATAAGGTCTTGTACCTAGGCGCTGCTTCGGGAACAACCGCGAGCCATGTTTCTGATATTGTAGGCGAGAAAGGTCATGTCTACTGCGTGGAATTCGCTGCCCGTAGCATCAGAGATCTTGTTGAAAATGTCTGCGCCTATCGCATGAACATGTCCCCGATCTTGGCTGATGCTCGATTACCTGAACAATACGCCATGCTAGTCGAGAAGGTTGAAGACATCTACTGCGACGTCGCTCAACCTGAGCAAGCCAGAATATTGGCAGACAATGCGGATAAATTTCTGAAACCCGAAGGCTGGATAATGCTGGCGATAAAGGCTCAAAGCATAGATGTTACAAAGGAGCCGTCTGAAGTCTATGAGCAAGAGATCAACACTTTGAGATCCCGCCGTTTCAGAATTGCGCAAATTGTCCATTTGGAGCCATTTGATAAGGCTCACGCGATGATAGTAGCTCAGAGAATGCGCTGAGATGTCGTTTTATTTTTTTCAAAATTGATGCCGTTTGCTGGTCAAATTGTCAATTTAAGGGTTTCGCTGAACGTTTATATGACCCCCCGGATTATGGTCTGGTGGTCGAGAGGAGAGTCGATGAACCGAGCGGAGATGTTGAACGCCACAGAACAGGTGTTGACAAGCGCTGGCTTCAAGATCTCCAAAAGATGCGATTCCAGACCGAGCTGCTTCTGCATGGTTGCAAGGAAAGACGAAAACCTCGCCTTTGTCAAAGTGCCCACCGACCTGAGTAAGATCTCGTTGAAGGACGCGCTGCAGCTGCAAGCGATATCTTCGCTTTTTTCAGCGACACCGTTGTTTGTGGGCGACGCGGCTCGAGAGCGATTGCTTGAAGACGACACAGTCTATACTAGATATGACATCTACGCCTTGACGTTGAAGACCTTGGAGGATGTTGTCACGCGTAGCATGATGCCACTCGTTGAAGCCGGGCCAGGTGGCTATTACGTTAGAGTGGATGGCGAAACAATCAGGAAACGAAGAACGAAGCTTGGGCTTTCTGTGGGCAAACTCGCCGAACAGTTGCGGATCTCAAGGCGAACGTTGTACGGTTATGAGCGTGATATGGTTAAAGCCTCTGTTTCAGCCGCATACAATCTGGAATGGTTACTTGGCATACCCGTGGTGAAGCCCATCGACATCTTTAAGCCAGTGCCGCCTGAGGCTGGTTTCTTTGCTACAGCCAAAAGGCTGATAATTAGAAACCGATTCCTCAAAACCGTCCTGAAACGACTAATCCTTTGGGATTTCAAAGTGGCAGCAACTACACGCGCACCCTTTGACTTTATTGCCCAACCACCAAACGATGAAGTCACGATTATCGGCGGAGTCACTCGCAGGGGAGAGAGGACGATCAACGATAGGGCAGAGGAGATTCTCAGTGTAAGCGATGTTCTAGACGCTCAACCACTCTTCATAACAGACGGAAAGCTAGTGCCCGAAACTGACATTCCACTTATCGATTCCCAAGAGCTTGGACGAATGCATTTGGCTGAAGACTTGGTCTCAAGACTTTGAAAATCCAAGTCAGCAAGCAAAAAAGGTTCTTCTTTCATTTCCAATGAGAGTCTCGCATCTAGGAGATCACGAAGCAGTCTTACCTCAACTTCATCTGCTTAGATCTAAGATTGCTTTGGAGTTTCTTGGCTGGCTTCCAAGACTTTCGTACAAACTCTGGGTACGAGTCATATTTGAGAAGCCATTTTTCCAGAAACTCAATAGTTTTGGGGTCTGTCACGTAGCCTGAGCCCATGTCTCCGAATTTCTCTGCGAGTTTCTGAATTTCCTCGTCGCGTTCAACCTTTGCAATTATCGAAGCCGCGGACACCACTGGGTATTTGGCGTCTGCTTTGTGCTCTGAAACTATCTTGACTTGAAAAGACAACTTCTCTAGTATGTGTGCTTTGAACCTGTCAGCTAACACGTCTGAAGCGTCAACGTAGACGATTTCAGGCTTTAAGGCATCGATGACCTTAGCCATGGTGTGTGCCTCCAACCGATTCAGTCTGTGGAGTTTTCTGCCTGTTTCGACCACTTTATCGATTTCTGCAGGTGACAGCCTCTCAACATGGTATTTGATGACTAGTTTCTTGATTTCCAGCGCCAGTTGCTCGCGTCTTCGAGGGGATAATAGCTTGGAGTCTTTGACGCCTAGGGATTTCAAGCGGTGTAGGTCCTTCTCATCAAGTAAGACGCCGGCGATGAGAAGTGGTCCAATGATTGGGCCGCGTCCCGCGTCGTCCACTCCTGCTGTAAGCATGAATCTCGCAGCCTATTGGCTTTTTCACTGCAAGTATTGGAGTGCGTTTTGGATAAGAATGTTGTGAAGACTGCTCCTGTTTTCAACCGTGACTGTTTCGATGTGGGTGTCATCTCTTCGTTTGATTGTTTCGATCAGAGGGTGTCGTGCGCTGTTGTGTATTACTCCCAATACTAGTTTGCTGCTATCAACCGTATCTTTGATGACTTGTATAAAGGCTTGAGAAAACAACTCCATAGGTCCGATTTCATCCACGATGACGATCGAAGATCCTCTTAAGGCAGTTTGAATGGCTTTGACCCCGATGGAGTCAAGGTCGCGCAAGTTGACCCTATACTTGCCTACCTGCGGACCCGTCGGTTGATTTACATGCGCCAGCCAACCTCTGCAACCAGTTTCAAAGTCGATTATCTCGAAACCGACGCGATTCCCTTTCTGCCTAACCTCTCTGCTTATCATGCCGCCCACGCTGCAGCCTCTTTCCTTGAGCATGGCTGCTGTGTTCAACAGGACTGTTGTCTTTCCGATTCCCGGTCGTCCAGTCACTAAGAGAAGCCGCTTCACGTCAATTTCCCCTAACTAATTCTTTCAACAACTGCTTTAATAGACCTAGTCCATAAGAAAGCAAGGTAACGTGCCATGAGTGCCGGTTTTCCAACCGAAAACGTAAAGGAAGGTAATGTCGAATTCCTCGCGCCCAAACGCGGGGCTTTTGTGAAAGAGGCTTGGGAATACGCGCCATCAAAGGCGCCTGTTTTCTATAACCCTGCCATGGAATTGAACCGAGACATAGCCGTTCTAGCAGTTCAGGCCTATCAGAAAACAGTCAAACACGAAATCATAGCGTGCGAGCCATTGACAGGTTGCGGTGTCAGAGGCATTCGACTCGCAAGAGAAGTCAATGGCGTTGACAAAGTGGTTATCAATGACATTAGTGCTGAAGCCGCTGAACTCGCTCAGTTCAACGTGAAACTCAACAATCTAGCCGACCGGGTGTCTATCACCAATGAGGATGCCAACCTCATGTTGAGCCGCTACGCTGCGCCTCGCAAACGGTTCAATTACGTGGATGTTGATCCCTTTGGTACGCCTGCTCCCTACATTGATTCGGCTGTCAGAGCGTTGGGTAATGGCGGTTTGGTTGCGCTCACAGCAACAGACATGGCGCCTTTATGTGGGGTTCACCCGAAAGCGTGCGTCAGAAAGTACGGTGGAAGACCTCTGAGAACTGAGTATTGCCATGAAGTGGCTGTTCGGCTCTTACTTGGTTGCTTTGCGAGCACGGCGGCTAAGCACGATATTGGAGTTACTCCTGTACTCAGTTACAGTCATTACAATTATGTCAGAGCCTATGCAACAATTGATTATGGCGCGAAGCAAGCTGACAAGAGCATTCAGGGTATGGGCTACATTCTGCACTGTTTTTCCTGTTTCCACAGAGAAAGTCAGGAAGGTTTGATCCCGCTCCTAAAACAAGTCTGCTCCGAATGTGGTTCAAAACTCCGCGCAGCAGGACCCCTGTGGCTTGGTTCACTTTGGGATGAAAAGTTTTGCGTCAGAACACGAGACGAGGTCAAGGGAAGAAATCTCCGCAACGAGCCCAAGATTCTCAACATGCTGTCCTTGATGATCCGAGAAGTCTCTGCACCGATAACCTACTACGCAATTGACAAGCTTTGCGACAAGTTCAACCTTCCCGTGCCTTCGCTATCAAAAGTCATCAATGGATTGACTGCTGGAGGCTTTCAGGCTGTGCCAACGCATTTCAACAGCAAAGCTGTTCGAACCGATGCGTCTGCAAATGTCCTGAGGGAAGTTCTGACATCGTTGACGGGAGCGTCTCGTTCTTAGATTCAAGAAACCAATATAAGATGGCTTGCTGACGACTATTTCCAACGAGGCACCTAAAACTTGAAACTCAAGATTGCTGATTCTCGGTTTTTCTCGTTTTCGCTACTTCTTGTCCTCATTATTCCCATCGCATCTGACTTACTTTTTGTTAGCGAGAATGCCTCGCCCGATTCGAACTATTACTTTATGTTCACGGTTGACCGAGATGGTTTCACAAATGTTGAAATCAACTTCAACAGCACTGACACATCTGGTGAATCTTGGGTTTTCGTGCCAAAATACTCCAGCTGGAATCACACAGAGACAAGCGGTCAAATTACACAGTCTGAATTGGTTGAGACCGATCAAGTGATTGGGCAAGCTCTCTATTTCTACCAAGCATTCAGGTTTCGTTACCAATCGACAGGAGTCTTTAACATGACCTTGAAATTCGATTTTAACAACGGCGCGTTGGTGATGGAGCCTGACGGCATGTTCTACTCGCCTCAAATCGGGTTCCAGGCCAGCAGTAACGGAAATGCAGAGGTGACCTTCGACCACAATTTCCAGATCAACGAAAAACTCGCCGTCGTTGTTGGCTCAAGCACTAGTTATCCCGTTCAAAAAGTTGTGCAAAACCGAGCCCTTTTTAGACTTCAAGAGAACGTCGTTCGCATTCAGATAGAATTCAGCGTGAACGCCACACCCCAGGAAATCACACTTAGGAACGGTGATAACAAAACCTTCACGTTCAAAACAGTGTCACGATATGAAACCTATGCGCGCAACATTCTCAGACTCTATGACCGAATTTACAACCAAACTGCTCGCCTGTTCAACGTCACATTAGAGGACATTATAGTCCAATGGTTCCTCCCAGATTTCGAAAGCCTATTGTCTGTCGGAGGCTATGTTCCAGTTTTCACTGGAGGATTAGGCGAGATTAACCTGAACATCGTTTTCATCCGCACAGTCAATGGCACGATCGAAGCTATAGCAACACACGAGCTAGTTCATCGCTTCTTAGGCACGGCAGGAATACCGCCCAGCGACTTCCTGTGGTTCCACGAAGGCATGGCTCAATACATAAGCGTCAACCTTGTCGCGAATCTGGGCTACGAAGGCGCTGAAACAGAGAAAGAGAATCTGGAAAACGGTGTCTCGCGCCTCATTCAACTTCTAGGAGGCGAGAACTTCGACTCGATAAGTTTGCAGAGATGGTCTCCAAGCTCTCAACCTTCGACAGATGTGAGCTCGTTGTATGTGGCATCATATTACGTGGTTAGCCGATTGCCCCAAGTAGTTAAACAGGATGGATTCGAGTATTACCAACGCTTTTTTGAACTAGTTGGGCAGTTGCCGTCAAATTTCAGTGGCGTCAAAGTCAAGAACATAAGCGAAATGACTCTCTACTTGAGCCAAGCTGCAAATGCGTCTGTTGCGTCAACTCTAAAGCGTTGGGGGTTCTCACTCACCGACCTTTACGAATCACCAATACAAGAGTTGATTGCAGAAGCAGGAAAGGCACTTGGCGAAGTGAACCCAATTTTTCAACCGTACAGATTCCTTGCCGACTACTTCTACCAGCAAGCACTATCAAGCGCCGAACAAGGCGATTGGGACAGAGCCAGTAGTCTGCTCAACCTCAGCATAACACTGGCTAATCTTGCCCCTCTACTCACTTTCCTGACGATAATAGGCATACTTGTGCTACTGGTCTTCATTCTCACCAGAAAAAGCGGAAGAACACAACCTGTTGTTCCGCCGCCGCCACCAGAGATTATGCAGCCCAGAGCCTGAAGACAGTCTATTCTAGTGTTTGGCGTTATATGCCAAAGCTAGCAAGTCTGCGAGGTCGTACACTTTGATTTGTTGGTATCCCACTTGCTTCAATGCGTCTTGGATTTGGATGTAGCAGAAAGGACACTGAGTGACGCAGGCTTCAGCGCCTGAGTTGATGATGAATTCGGCTTTTCTACGTGCCATCATCATTGACAAAGGTCGATCGCTAGCACGCACACCGCCACCTGCTCCACAGCATCGGTCGGACTCCTGCATCTCAATGTACCGTACGCCCGGAATGCTTGTCAACGCTTTTTCCAGCGAATTGGGTGCATGAAGGCCGCGGTTGAGGTGACAAGGATTGTGCAACGTGGTCTTCATGTTGATGGGCGCCATGTCGCTTGGATTGAGTTTCACTTGTTCAGTTAAGTACGTTGACACATGCATGATCTCGAATCCTAGCTTTCGCCCAATCAGCTCCGGATAATTATGCTTTATTGTCATGCCGCATCCTGGGCATCCAGTCACAATGGTCTTAACACGAAGTTCCTCGAGTATGCTGACATTTTTGGGCACTAGATTCTCTCTGGCTTCGTCAACCATGCCAGCTCGGAGAAGCGGAGAACCACAGCACGTGAACTCGGACGGAACCACAACCTCAACACTGTTCCTAGTTAGAACCTGTATGATGGCTTTGCCCACTTCCTGCAGTCTGTAGTCAGTCAAGCAGCCGGGGAAGTAACCTACCTTGTCCTTCGGGTTGTTAACTTTGGAGATTAGCCCTGTTCTAATCAATTCAAGTAATGACGTTCCTAACTTGTCAATGGATCTGCCCGTGCTTACCGCTCTGGTGGTGTATTCTTTGTGTCCAGGCAAGGGTCCAATTCCAGTCTTAACGGCGACTGCACGCATTTTCTCAATGGCTTTGCCAGGAATGTCAATTTCCTTAGGGCAAACTTCAACACAGGCTCTGCACGTGGTGCACTTGTAGAGGCCCTCAAGAAAAGCAATCTTCACACGGTCTTCAACATCGCGCTCGTCGAATTCTAGCCGCGCAAGTTTGGCGTCGTACATAGGACCCGCAAAGTCTTTCCATGCTTCAGCAACTGCTGGACAGGCAGATATACACGCCCAGCACTCAATGCACTCGCGCACTTCTTTGATTGGCTCGACGGCTTCCTTTTTCATAATTTCGGGTCGAGTTGAAGGCTTTACTCGTTCCACGTAGGGGCGCATTCGCATCAGTCGGCGTAGCCCTCTGTCCAAGTCAACAACCAAGTCTTTTATTACTGGAAACTGCAGAAGAGGAGCAATAGTCAACGGTTGGCCTTTCTCAACAATTGCTCGACATGCCACTCTAGGCTTGCCGTTAATGATAACCGCGCACGATCCGCATTGACCAGCTCTGCAAGCCCATCTATAAGCAAATGAACCATCATACTTTTCATAGACTGTGCGCAGAACGTCTAAGACGACCATGCCTTCTACATAGGGAACTTCATAGGTCTCATAACGTGGTTCCTTGTCAACATCAGGATTGTACCTGAACACCTTTGCACGAATCACGTCTGTTGTCATCTTAGAGTCCCTCCGGCTTCAATGTCGTGACAACCACAGGAGTCTTTTGGAACTGCATGTCACCGTTTTTCTGTTGAATCATAATGCTGCCAAACCAGTTTTGGTTGTCCGTCTTTGGAAAGTCTCGGCGATAGTGTGCTCCGCGGCTTTCTTCCCGCATAAGTGCGGCTCTAGCCACCATTTCAGCCACGGTGACAAGGTTTTCAATTTCCATGGCTTCGATCCATTCCCGGTTGTAGCGTGTGTTGCCGTCCATAGCATAGAGCTGGGGCAGATCCTTCGCCTTAATCCGTTCAACCTCAGCAATTGCTTCTTGGATCTCTTTACCTGTGCGGAAGATACCCACTTTGTCCCACATCATGCTGGTCAACTTGTTCTTGACCGCAACGGGTCGCAAGCCTTCTTTCCTTTTCAGAAATCCGTTGGCATGCTTGACTTCACGGTTAACTTGCTTTGTGTCCACAGTGGGAAGAGTATTTTTCTGAGCGAATTTGGCTGCGTTCTCTCCAGCTCTCTTGCCAAACACCTGCGTGTCTGCTAAGGCGTTGCCGCCCAGTCGGTTGCCTCCGTGCACTCCGCCAGTTATCTCGCCAGCAGCGTACAGTCCTGGGATGTTGGTCGCAGCATTCTCGTCGATCTGCACGCCGCCCATGAAATGATGAGCCGTGGGCGCCACCTGCATCGGCTCTTTGCGAATATCCACTCCTATGTCCATGAATTGTCGGAGCATGGACGGCAAGCGTTCCTCGATGATGTTTGCTGGAAGATGAGACACGTCTAGGTAGACGCCGCCTCGCGGCGTGCCTCTTCCCTCAAGAATCTCTGTGGCAATTGACCTTGCAACGACATCTCTTCCAGCTAACTCCATTTTCTTAGGTTCGTAGCGCTGCATGAAGCGCTCCTTGTTTATGTTGAATAATAATCCCCCTTCGCCGCGTACAGCCTCGGTTACAAGTACGCCTTGATGTGACTCGGGAAACACCATACCCGTCGGATGAAACTGAACCATCTCCATGTCGACAAGTTTGGAGCCTATACCGTATGCTGAGGCCATCCCGTCACCAGTGTCCTGAGCTGCGTTTGTGGTAATCTTGTATAACCTACCAGCGCCGCCACTTGCGAGAACAATCGACTTAGTCCTGAAAACCATGAAGCCACCACTTTTGCAGTCAATGGCAAACGTGCCTGCGACCTTGCCGCCGCTTGTCAGAAAGTTGGTGACGAAAACTTCATCGAGCACATCGATGCCTCTGCGGCGGACTTCTTCCACAAGTGTCTGCATCATTTCATGGCCTGTGCGATCTGCAGCGTAACACGTGCGCCTGTATGTTTGTTTGCCGAACGGTCGCTGCATTATTTTGCCGTCTGGTGTTCGGTCGAAAACCGCTCCGAAGTCTTCCAAGTCGTATATGCTGTCACTGACTTCTTTTACGAGGGTTTCCACAAGTTTCTGGTTGTTGATGTAGGCGCCGCCCTCAATGGTGTCTTTGAAGTGAACTTGCCAGTTGTCAGCTGGATCAACGTTTGCCAATGGAGCGTTGACTCCCCCTTCAGCCATGCAAGTGTGCGCTTTGCCTAAGAGCTCCTTACTTAGCAACGTTACGTTCACGTTGTAGTTTGTGGCTTCTATGGCGGCTCTGCTTCCAGCGCCACCTGCGCCTATAACGAGCACATCGGTGATGATTTTCTCGTAGCCCATATTACCTTTCCTCTCCATCATACCCTATGATGAATGTTGACTTATGCGCTGAGTTTTTCATAAATCTTC
Source organism: Candidatus Bathyarchaeia archaeon (assembly GCA_035283685.1). Classification (NCBI taxonomy): domain Archaea; kingdom Thermoproteati; phylum Candidatus Bathyarchaeota; class Bathyarchaeia (SeqCode); species Bathyarchaeia archaeon. The sequence continues at coordinate 25,573 of DATETJ010000008.1, read as the reverse complement.
ATACGCTGCTCTTCAGCCTTCTTCTTGACATCTTCGAACAGGTTGTTTCCATGCGAATCAATAGCTATGGATAGGGGTCCAAAGTCTTCGACGTCGAACACCCAGAAGGCTTCAGGCATGCCAAGGTCTTGGAGCCACTCTACGGTTTTGACGCTTTTGATTGCCTTGGCGGCCAATACTCCAGCGCCTCCTGTGAAGGCCCCATACACTGCACCATACTTTTGCATAGCATCAGTGGTTCGCTTGCCCATGCCCCCTTTGCCAATGACCACACGCACTTTGAAGGCTTTGATAAACTCGTCTTCAAACTGATCCATGCGCGTGCTTGTAGTTGGGCCAGCAGCCACAGCAACCCATTTGTCGTCTTCCTTCTTCACTATCGGTCCGCAGTGAAACACAGCTAATCCTTCAAGATTGACGGGCAGTTTCTTTCCTTGTTTGTTATACTCAAGCGCTCTTTTGTGAGCTTGATCCCGAGCGGTTACAATTGTGCCCGTGACGTAAAGAACATCGTTTACCTTCAATTTGCGCGCATCTTCTTCAGATATCGGAGTCTTGAATTTGTAAACGGTCATTTTGCCTTTTCACCTCACTTTGTGAGTCAAATACTCAACTTTTCCATCAAGCTTGATTCGGGCTGTTGCCCTCCGAGCCGCCCAGCATTGAAAAGCGACTGCTACAGGATAAGAAGCGGGGTGTCTATGGGCATAGTCCACTTTCACGCCTAGAACCGTGAATTTACCGCCTAAACCCATAGGTCCGATTCCAGTTGAGTTGGCGGCTTCGTAAAGCTCATTTTCCAGCTTAGCCAGTTCAGGATTGGAATTTGGCTCGTTTAGAGGTCTGAGTAGGGAAGCTTTGGCTAGCTTCATGGCTATGTCTGCTCCGCCTCCTGCTGCCACGCCGACAATTGTTGGTGGACAGGGCATCGCGCCTGCTTTGATGATGGAGTCGATGACGAATTTCTTTAAACCGTTGACGCCTTCGCCTGGGGTTATCATGCCTATGGCGCACACGTTTTCGGAGCCTCCGCCCTTTGGGAACGCTGTTATTTCGATGCTGTCGCCTTCGACGACTTGCCAGTTTATGTACGGTATGTAACGTCCTGTGTTGTCGCCCGTGTTCTTCTGCGTGAACGGGTCAACCGTGTTAGGTCGAAGCGGTATCTCCTTCGTGGCTCTCCTTGTCGCGTTTTGAAGAGCGGCTTCAATTTTATTCAAGCCATTCGCGTTGGCTCCAGCTTTGACGTAGAATATGATTATTCCTGTGTCTTGACATAACGGAGTGTTTTCTTTCTCGGCAAGTTCAATGTCCTTCAGGATGGCTTCAAATTGAACCTTCCCAGCCTCGCTGGTCTCCTCTTTGTAAGCCCGTTTCAAGGCCTCTTTAACATCGTCTGGTAACTGCACAACAGCCAACTTCAAAAGATCGACAGCTGCGTCCTCGACAACCTTCTCAATTGCCTGCATCCCATTTAGCCCTCGCAAAGAGCATACGTGTTGAACGCTCCGCCTCATATGTGTTACGTAGAAACGCTGTGGAACCCGTTTGGCTAAGAAAAAGAGCAAAAGACAAGCCTAAAGCAAACGCGAGGCGGAAAGGAAGAGAGCTTAGTTACTCATCAATGAATTCTGGGTGTTCCTTTCGGATAATCCTCATGTCTCCTGATGTCACCCTCTGCACGGTTTGATCTTCAAGTCTTATCACCAAGGCTCCGTTTTCGTCTATGTCTGTTGCCAAGCCTCGAACCGTCTCTTCGCCTCCTGTGATTTCCACAATGGAGCCTAGGAAACTGGCGAGACGACGCCAATCACTCAGTATGGCTTCAAACTCTCCTTTCCCGAACAAGTCGTAATAAAACTCGGTTTCCTTGAGCAGTTCGCACAACAAAGTCTCACGCGATATTTCCTTTTTCAGCTGATACTTTAGTGTTGTCGCTGAATGTCTGAGATGCTCCGGAAGAGCCTTAAGACTAATGTTTGCGTTGATGCCAACCCCCAAAACGGCAAAGTCAATATTATGGCCTTGAATCTCGCCTTCTGTAAGTATACCGCACACTTTTTTTTGGTCGAGTAGAACGTCGTTTGGCCATTTGACCTCAGCCCTGAGCCCATACAGTTTGCTAATTGTTTTTGCCACTGCAACAGAAGCCAGCAAAGTCAATTTAGCTGCATGTCTAGACTGCACATTTGGTCGAAGCATTACGGAAAGCCAAAGTCCGCCTTCTGGAGATGTCCATTCTCGTCCAAGTCTACCTTTCCCACTTGTTTGAGTTTCAGCCACAATGATGGCGCCTTCTCTCAAGCCTCTGCGAGCCAATCCTTTGGCGATTTCATTGGTGGAAGTCAATTGCCGGAAATACAGACCGCGTCGACCCAAAGTCTTGGTTTGCAGGTGTTCCTTGACTTTTGACGGGTTCATCCTTTCTGTCCTCTGGAAAGTTCTTGTCATACTCTGCGACTCCCAACTTTGGCGTCGGCTGGCCATACGGATTTGCGGTTCATAATCCTTTTATCAATTTCCCATCTCAGGAAACAGGAGGGTTTTGAAATTGGCATTAGAAAGCAATACAACATGGAAATTGGTTGTCCTAGCATTGGTAATCGGGCTTCTCGGCGGTATCCTAGGCGCCGCTTTAATCGCACCACTAGTAGACATTACAGGTCCTCAAGGTCCTATTGGAGAACAAGGACTGCACGGAGTGCAAGGTCCTCAGGGACCTGAAGGGTCGCAAGGTCCGCAAGGTGACACAGGTTCGCAGGGCGTGCAAGGCTCACAGGGACCTACTGGTTCACAAGGCGTTCCACGTGTAAATGGGACGGATGCGGTTCTACAGATTCTTCGGGTCAGAAATGTTACGCAGGCTGACGTGAGTGGCTTTTCGTTGATGCAGTGGTTCAACATGTCGACGTTTGATTCATCCATGAAGCTGACGATCAACGTTCAAGCGAATTCAAGAATATTCGCGGAATTCTCAAGCACGGTCTATCTGACTTCACCTGGATCGATTTGGGTGAGATTAGTTGTAGACAATGTCAGTAACAGCAGTGTAGTCAAGTGCTCGTCGCTAGCGCCTGCAAGTGGAATTTTCAACATGCCGGGACACATTGAATTCCTAACTGATAATCTAAGTGCTGGGCAACATACCGTTGAAGTGCAGTTTCTGAGGGAAAACGGCTCCCCAGCGATACTGGACAGAACGCTGACGGTAATGGAGATTGCGGCACCGTAGCTGCAGAAGTATCTTAGAGCTAGTGTTCAACTAGCTCTATTAACACGTTTTTCGTGCTTTTTGGATGTATGAAAGCGATTTTTCGTGCTTCAGCGCCTAGCCTAGGCTTGTCGTCGATGAGGTCTATGCCTTTGTCTTTTAGTGCTTTTAGATGGTTTTCCATGTCAGACACTTCCAAGGCAATGTGGTGGATGCCTTCGCCTCGCGAAGCTAGGAATTTGGCAACGGTGCTTTCAGGGTCCGTTGGCTCCAGCAGCTCGATCTTGGTCTGCCCAGCACGGAGAATTGCGATTTTCACTTTTTGCTGGTCAACGGTTTTGGTCTTTTCAAGCTTCAAGCCAAATGTACGTTCGAAAACCAGCAATGCGTCCTCTATTTTGTTTACGGCTATGGCGATGTGGTCTAAACCTTTGATCAAACCATTTTTCCTCGGAAAACGTGAGAACTCTAGGGCTGGGTTACTTCAAACAGGCTCTTCCATTTTGCGTTTCGGCCTGTCTTCTGCTTCTTCGATTACTTTTCTTCGTTTTGCATCTCTCTCTTTGGCTGAAGGTATTAGCTGGTTTAGCTTCTCGGCAAGTTTCTTGGATTCGTTGGGGTCTAAGGGAATGGTAATGTCTCTTCGTAGTGGAATGAGCACTTTGAGCTGACCTTTTTTGTCAATTTTCACCGTGTCTATATCTTTCAAAGGTATGTCTAAGGGCACAATGGTTTGGAATAGGACGCCTAGGCTTTCTCTAAGAATAGGACTGGCCTCAACTGCTTCTTCAAGTTCTTTCTTGGCGCCGTTCTTCAGGTCGACTTCAAGCAGATCGTCGTGAAGCTTCACGGTAAAATGTGGTTTATCGACTTTCATAACTAGTTTCTCTGGCATTATGCTTCACCTTTTGTCAACCTTTATTTTGAGATTTAGAGTTAAACCTTATGCTTGCCTATAGTAAAGGCATTAATGTCGAATGTTTCGAGGAGAAGCCGACCGAGTTTGAAGCGTGAGATGACCAGCTTTGACGTTGCAGTTATAGTTCGTGAGCTTAATCAAACCGTCAAATACGGTCGAATAGAAAATATCTACCAAACTGGCTCCAAAGTGCTCTTGCTCAGACTGCACATGCCTAATCAGCCTGCGATGCAGCTCTTGGTCGAGGCGGGCAAAAGAGTTCATCAAACAGTCTATGTCCAAGAGAAGCCTCTTGAACCGCCAGTTTTCTGTATGACGCTAAGAAAGTATTTGAACGGTAGCACAATCGTGGGCGTTGAGCAACACGAATTTGAACGAAGCATCACTTTCAAGATACACTCAAGGCAGGGTGTGATGCAGCTCTTTGTCGAGTTATTTGGAGACGGAAACATAATCCTGACAAGCCCCCAAGGCGCTATTGTCGCCGCGATGACGTACAAGAAAATGAGAGACCGCAACATACATAGAAATGAGCAGTTTCAACAAGCGCCCCCAAGCGGCAGAAATCCACTTGCATTAACCCGCGTTCAATTAGACGAGCTAAAGAATCACGGTGCGCTGGAAACTGTGCGAGGACTTGCCAGATTTCTTAGCATCGGCGGGACATACGCCGAAGAAGTGTTGCTAAGAGCGAATCTAGATAAGAATATTCCCTGCGAACAGTTGTCACCAAAACAGATCGATGCGATTTTCAACGAGCTCCAAACGATCTTGTCCGTGCTTCGAGAAGGAGAATTCAACCCGGTGATTGTCATTAATGAGGAGGGCGACTGGGTTGATGCAACTCCGATCAGATTGAAAAGATACGAAGAACTGAAGAATAAGCCCTGTAGCTCATTTAACCAAGCCTTGGACGAGTACTTTTCGAAAGCAACCCATGTCGTGCGATTGTCAGAAGCTCGAGAGGAGTATCAGAAGGAGTTAGCCAGACAGCAGAGGATGCTGCAAGAACAGCAAAGAACGCTTGAAGATGCGCAGAGGGCAATTGAACAGCACAAACGCGCGGGCGATATCATCTACTCTCATTTGGGTGAACTTCAACTGCTACAGCAGCAGATTGCCGACGCCAAACAGATGGGCGAAAGCTGGGAACAGATAATCAACAGACTTCAAAGAGAAAAGCAGTCAGGTCTCAGTCCGGCGGTCTACTTTGACTCGCTCAATCCTAAGAACCTCATTCTAAACATCTGCATTGATAACACAGTTTTCCCTGTGCAAATGAAGCGTTCGGTACAAGCAAACGCGGCAGAGCATTATGAAAAAATGAAGAAAGCTGAAAGAAAACTCGAAGGCTCCGAGAAGGCTACGCAGGAAACACAGAGCAGAATCGAGGAGCTAGAAAAAAAGTGGATCATAAAGGCAGAGGAAACCCGCGTTGAAACTCCAGTGAGACAAGTGAAAAAAGACTGGTATGAAAAGTTCAGGTGGTTTGTTTCCACAGATGGCTTCCTCGTTATTGGCGGTAGAGATGCAGTCACAAACGAGATATTAATAAAGAAGCATCTTGAGCCACACGACATAGTTTTTCATGCAGATATCGTTGGTGCTCCCTTCGTGATCATCAAGACGGAAAGTAAGCCTCCGACAGCTGAAGTCATCCAAGAGGCAGCTATGCTTGCTGCATCCTATTCAAGAGCGTGGCGCGAAATGCTCGGCGCCGTAGATGTCTTTTGGGTTCACCCTAATCAAGTCAGCAAGAGAGCACCGACAGGGCAGTATGTTGAGAAAGGGGCATTCATTATCCAAGGCGCAAAGAACTACGTTAGAAAAGTTCCTTTGCGAGTTGCGATAGGCCTGCAGAGAATAGGCGAGCAATTACGGGTGATTGGAGGTCCAACTGAGGCTATTCGTAAACACACGGGTATCTATGTTGAAATCGTTCCAGGCAATGAACCTAGCGCAAAATTGGCGAAGCAACTGCGTCGCTTGTTTTCGGAAAGAGTAGAAAAGAAGGATCGAGAAAGTGTATTGAAGGTTCCGATCGAGGAAATTCAGCAGTTTATTCCTCTTGGAAAAGGGGCAGTTTTCACGGGCAAAAAGTAGGACCAATGTGATCCTCTTTTCCCTCAAATCTTTTTAACTGCTTCTGCGAAACTTTCACAGCCCTTTCAACAAACGTTTAATACGTCTGCGGCATTCACGGTATTGGAGGGAAACCAGCGGTGTCAGAGCTTGGCTTGAGACCACGCATGCTAGTCAAAGATGTCATGACAAGCCCAGTGGTGACTATCGGTGAAGAAGGTATAGTGCATGAAACAGCCAAACTTATGGACAAGAACGACTTGGGTTGCATAATCGTTACCGACAAGAAAGGAAAGCCAGTGGGCATAATAACTGAACGCGATTTGATTACACGTGTCATGTCAAAGAACCTCTTGGCTAGCAAAGTGAAAGCCAAGAAAGTGATGACGTCTCCCCTTCTGACCATAGACCCAGATGAACCGCTGGCTGAAGCAGCCAGAAAAATGAGCAGACTCAACGTCAGAAGACTCGGGGTCATTTACAAAGGTAACTTGGTTGGCTTAGTCTCGAGCAAAGACATTTTGGCAGTTACGCCTGAGCTTCTGGAAACCATTCAGGAACAGGCTAAGCTCCAAAAAGAGCCTGCGCCTGAAGAGGAAGCACCTGAGCCTCGCGCGTTGGCTGGCTACTGTGACCATTGTGGAAGATGGTCCGATGCCCTAAAAGACAACGATGGTCAGCTTTTATGCGAGGAATGCCAAGTCGAACTCAAAGGCGAATACTAGCCCCGAGTATGCTTAGAGGTAGGATGATTTGCGTGTTCAAGACGTAATGAACCGAAATCATCCTACAATCTACCCTGATGAACTTGCAACCAAGGCTCGCGCTTTTCTAAGGGACCTCAAGTTACGAATCTTGCCTGTTGTGGGCGACAACAAACAGCTTCTGGGCGTTGTCTCACGGAACGATGTAATGACTATATCGTCGTCGGTGTCAGTGATGCGCGTCAAGGGTATAATGTCAGTAGCTCGGTTTAGAGCTACGATGGATATGGATACGGCTCAAGCTGCGCGAGAGATGGTGCGTTTGGACGAGTGGTATGTTCCAGTGGTCAAGTCTCAGCATGACGACGCTTATTGTGGCGTGCTGGGTTTAGAGCATATCATTAGAGTTTTGTATGACAAAAAGGTGGCCAGGTTGAAAGTGCCGCTATCCGATGTGATGTCGACTGAGCAACTTTTTATCTGTTCACCTGACGATGAAGCTGATAACATTTGGCACAGAATGAAGGAACGCTCGTTTGCTGCTTGCCCTGTTGTGGCAAGGGGTAAGCCAGTCGGCATCGTAACTCAACAGAATCTTATTGAAAGTGGCGCAATTTTTCCAGCCTTTGAAGCTAAGAAGGGACGATTCAAAAATCCTTCAACAATTATCACAATCATGAGGACTCCTGCCTTGTCGCTCAAGCCATACAATACGGTGGGAGACGCTGCCAAGCTCATGTTGGAGAAGGATATTGGGCGCATGCCAATAGTCGACAACAGGGGTCAGCTTGTCGGAATAGTTGATCGGGAAGACGTTGTGAAGGCACTTTTGAAACAGGATTAGTGGTGAGAACGATGTCTGGAGAAGCAGGTAGGAGAGAGACGTTCAGGCGTGGTTTACGTGACTATGGTCCGTTAGGCTTGAAAACTCATCCAGCCAAGAAACGCGAGGGAGATGTACTAAACATAGCAAAGCGTCCCGTTGTGACGATGGCGCCTACAACCCCAGTTTATGATGCCATCAAAACCATGGTGAAAGAAGGCTTTCGACGCATGCCCGTAGCTGAACCCGCCACCAAGAGGCTTTTGGGCATTTTTACAGCTACTGATGTTGTGGATTTCCTTGGCGGAGGAAATAAGTTCCAGCTCGTCCAGCGCAAACACGACGGCAACTTCTTCAAAGCAATCAATGAGCCGATAAAATCCATTATGACTCAAGACGTCGTTTATGTCTACACCACCTCGACCATAAGCCAAGCATTGGAGATCATGAAAAATCACAAGATCGGCGGGCTGCCTGTAGTTGACGAAGACAAGCGCGTCCAGGCAATTCTCACTGAACGTGACCTACTCACTTTCTTTGCTGGAATGTTAAGCGGAGTAAAAGTAGTCAACGTGATGAGTCTGAAGCTGGTGACCGCAACGCCGAACATGTCCATTTTTGAAGCTGAAAAAACCATGGTTGAGAAGGGTTTCAGGCGTTTGCCAGTGGTGGTTAACGGCAAGGTAGTTGGCATGGCAACCGCGCGGACGATACTGCGCTTCTTCGGTTCAGGCGAAGTCTTCAAGCATTTGCGATCTGGAACCATGGCGCAGGTGTTGCAGACATCTATTTTGGAAGCTGCTACAAAAGACGTGTATTTCGTAAGCCCAGATGCTGATGTGGGCGAAGCGGCAGAAATCATGCAACAGAAGAACGTTGGCTCCGTTCTTGTGGCGAAAGATGAAAGACTTGTTGGAATCGTTACCGAGAGGGACTTTTTCAAGCTAATAGTCTAGTATCAAAGAGCCTACGTCAAGTCTCGGTTTTGCCTCAATCCCACATACGGTAGTAAATGCCTTATAGAACCACACAAAAAAAGTAGGATGCCTCCGCAATGGTGAAATCTGCATGAGCCTCGGTTTCAGGAATATTCTCTATGAAAGCGCAGCTGGCGTGGCAAAAATCAGCATCAACCATCCGCCGCTCAATGTACTCAACACGGAAACGCTGCTCGAGTTAACTATGGCGTTGGAAAAAGCACGAACAGACTCGTCAGTGTCTATTGTAGTAATCACTGGAGTAGGTGACAGAGCATTCAGCGCTGGTGTCGACATTAGAGATCATCTTCCAGACAAAGTTAGTTCAACGCTGTCGGTTTTCAACAAGGTTTTCTATGCGCTGCGAGGTTTAGATAAGCCCTCTGTTGCTGTTGTTAATGGCGTCGCCTTAGGTGGTGGCTGCGAACTGGCTATGGGCTGCGACCTGATAATCGCGTCTGAGAAAGCGCAGTTTGGACAGCCTGAGATAACGGTTGGCGCCATTCCTCCAGTTGCAGTTGTTCTCTTGCCCAGACTCGTTGGTCCGGCGAAAGCGTTTGAGCTGATTCTGACTGGCGATGTGATATCGGCGGCTGAAGCCAAACAAATAGGTTTAGTCAACAAAGTAGTGCCACAGGAGAAGCTTGAAGAAGCCGCAAGAGAGTTGGTGGCAAAGCTGAAGGACAAAAGCCCGGTTGTGCTTAGGCTTGCACGAATGTCGCTGCATCAAATGCTCGACGCCAATTTCAAGAAGGAACTTGAAGAAGTAACTGGCATTTACCTCAGTCTGCTAATGCGCACGGAAGATGCGGTTGAGGGTCTCAAAGCCTTTATGGAAAAGAGAAAGCCTCAATGGAAGGGCAAGTAAACGCTGGTGCCGCCAGCTTTGTCACTTGGGCGTACGTCGTCTCACAAGCCCGGGAATTTTTCATGGGTCGTTAAGGGCAAGTTGGCTGGCAGCGCAAGACCTGAAAATGAAGATCAACTCAGATGGCTCAAAGACGCAGGGATAAAGGCCATTGTCTGCTTAAACAAAGAGCGCCCACTCGAAGACAAGCAAGTCACAGGACTGGGGTTTGAATACTGTTTTATTCCTGTGAAGGATTTCGCGGCGCCAAAAACTGAGGACATAATGGAATTTGTGAATTTTGTTAATACCATGATTAACCAACGCATGCCTGTGTTGGTGTGCTGCGGAGCTGGGATTGGAAGGACAGGCACGATGCTGGCTGCGTATTTGGTCAGTCAGTGCAAGTCTCCTGAAGAAGCCCTAAAGCGAATTGAGGAACAACGCGGCATTGGAGTCGAATCCTTTGCGCAGAGAGAAGTTGTCTTCGAATACGCCCGCCTGATCGGCAAATGCAGGAAAGGTGATAACGAGTCCTGACCCTGCAGTGCTGAGAGAATCGCTCTCATATGCGTTTTCTTTATGGGCATTCTTTAGAGTCTGCGGAAGCAATGGAAAGCATTAAATCTCTCAACACAAAAAAGGATTCTGCGCGTCTTGTAATTGACGTGTTATTGTATAAAAAGAGATGCAGGAATCCATGAGTACACATGCTGAAGACTTGAAGTTCAGGTTAATGACTATTGAGCTTCTGCGCATAGCGAAAAGGGTGCCTTACACTTATCGAGAACTGTCTGCGAAGACAGGTTTGCCTGTTACTGTGTTGAGTCGGTACGCGAAGGGTCATGTGTTGCCCAACGCTGAAAGAGCTCATCAGCTTTGGCGAACCCTGACCAAACTGGTGGGTTTGCAGGCTGAGTTGCGCCGAAGAATTCATTTCAACAGCGACGGATACTTCAACAATACCGATATCATCGGAGACTATAATATTTTGAGGCAAGCGGCTCATCATGCGTTGGCTGTTTTTGCTGGTAAAAGGGTGACCAAAGTCTTAACTGCTGCAGTTGACGGCATACCGTTGGGCACGATGGTTGCCAACTCGTTGGGCGTCAACCTTGTCATAGCAAAATGGAACAAGGAGGTGGGCGTTCCAGCATTTCTTGAGGAGACCTACGCGCTGAGAGACTCGGGAGTCACGATGACACTGTACATTCCCAAGGATGCACTCAAGAAGCGTGATAGCGTGCTCATTGTGGACGACATGATAAAAACAGGTGAAACCCAGGCCGCTCTAGTCACTCTGGCAAAGAAGGCAAAAGCTGACATCGCCGGTATTTATTCCATAGTTGCTGTGGGCGAGGAATGGCAGAGACGAATCAACCTCCCAAAGGAAGCGGTTGAAGTTGTTACTAGGGTAAATATACCGTAGTCATCTTGAGACGACGGGATAATTGTAGCCAAGCATTTTTTTAGCCTGTTAAACTGACACAATTGATAGGGTTCGCGACTGGACTTGAGAGACACTCGTATGGAGGCTAACGCAAACGAGAACAATACAGTGGAAGAATGACACGGTTGTTACAGTTGACCAGACGAAGCTGCCTCATAGGCTTGTCTACATAAAGCTCAGGAATTGTCGAGATGTTGCTCTCGCCATCAAGAAAATGAAGATTCGAGGCGCTCCTCTCATAGGAGCCGCGGCTGCCTATGGTCTAGCCCTTACGGCAGTTCATTCAAAAGCATCTGACAAGAACGAGTTGCTTGAGCAGATGCAGGAGTCAGCTCAATTTCTCAAAGCGACTAGGCCAACAGGCGTCAACTTATTCTGGGCAGTCGAGCGAATACTAGAAAAGATCGCTCAGACTCCATCTGCCTCCACTAGCGCGCTGAAAAACCTAGTTTTGAATGAAGCTCAGAGAATAGCAGATGAAGACGCTGAAGCGAATCGAAAAATGGGCGAATACGGTTCAAAACTGATCAATGACGCCGACACAATTTTGACGCATTGCAACGCTGGAGCTCTGGCAACTGTCGACTATGGTACAGCATTAGGGGTTATACGGGCGGCTTGGGAACAGGGTAAGAGGATCAGTGTGATAGCAACTGAGACTCGCCCGAAACTTCAGGGCGCGAAGCTTACAGCCTACGAACTCAAGACATTGGGCATCCCGTTCAAGTTGATCACAGATAACATGGTTGGCTACGTCATGTCTAAGCGAATGGTAAACTCAGTTTTTGTTGGTGCAGACCGCATAGTGAAGGACGCTGTAATCAACAAGATAGGCACGTTCTCGATCGCTGTGCTTGCCCACGAGCATGAAGTGCCATTTTACGTTGCAGCTCCTTTAAGCACATTCGACTTGAACCATGCAGCCGAAGACGTGGTCATTGAGGAAAGAAACCCAGAGGAAGTGACAAAAATAGGTTCTAAAAGGTTTGCACCACATGGAACAATGGTTTTGAACCCAGCTTTCGACATCACCCCCATGAAGTATGTTGCCGCAGTTGTCTGCGAGAAGGGAGTCTTCTCCCCAGAGGAACTCCGAAAGGCATTCCACACAAACATGAGGTAAGAGCTACATGTGGTTCATAACTGCTGAAAGAATGGTTATTAGTGTACTGTGTTCCTAGGCGGCTCGTCACATGATGGTATATCGTCGGGGCTACAGACTTGATTGACGCCGGTGCAATCTGAGAGAATTAGTGGTGCGGTCGCCGGGATTTGGACCCGGGTTCTTGCCGTGGCAGGGCAACGTCCTAGACCAGGCTAGACTACGACCGCTCGCATGGATACGCCATCTGCGTCTGTAAGGTTTAATATGTGGTGTCTAAAAATCTTTCTAGCAACATTGACGGAGAGGGCTGGATGAAGACCATATGGACTTGAGAACATTCACGGCTAAGGATGGACAAAAGGTTACCTTGCGATCAATCAGGTGGGAAGATCTGGACGACTGCATCGAATTCATTAACTCGCTAGTTGACGAAGGCTCTAACATAGCAAGAGAAGCCAAAGTCACTCGAGATGAGGAAGCAGACTGGCTTGGAAGACGACTCGCAAGCATTGAGAAAGGCGAGTTAGTTGACGTTGTAGCCGAGGTTGACGGCAAAATGGTTGCTAACGCTGAGGTTGGGCGTAGAAAGGGCAATATGAATCATGTTGGAGACCTCGGCATTGGGATACGCGCTGGTTACCCCAGCATAGGAATCGGCGCTGAACTGATGAGGTCGCTCATTGACCAAGCAAAGAAAATGGACATGAAAATGCTGGTTCTCGAGGTCTTCGAAACAAACAAGATCGCGAGGAAGCTCTACGAGAAAATGGGGTTCATAGAGAACGGCAGAATACCAAAAGGCATCTTCAAAAAAGGCGAATACATCGATTTGATTCGCATGACGCGTGAACTCTGACACCGCATTTGGCAACTCGATTTAAAGTTTAAGAACCACTGTGTCTCATTCTGCATCTTCAAAACATGGCTTAACAGGAAAGCGCATAGTTTGGGACTCGTCAATCCAGTCGTGGCGCTTCTAGTGTCTTTTGGCTTTCTTGGCGTTATGCTATTCAAGCGAGTCAATCTCGGAATTACGTTGAACGCTACGGCTTTGCTTTTGGCATTGTTGGCAGTCGACATCGCAACCATTCCAGCGATAATCTACAGAACAACGCTTGAGCCGCTCACAATTGCGGTCGTGCTCGCAACGTTTGGAATAATGATGCTGAGCCAGCTCTATAAGCATACTAGAGTCATCGATGCTTTGAGTGAAAGCGTGGGCAAAATAATAAACAACCCAAAAATCGTGTCTAGCATTCTTCCAGCGATCATAGGGTTTCTTCCAGTTGCCGGCGGCGCCTTAATGTCGGCACCTCTTGTGGACTCTCAGACAGAGAAGCTGGGGTTGAAGCCTGAAAAGAAGGCTTATGTTAACATATGGTTCAGGCACACGATTTTCCCAGTTTATCCTCTGAGTCAAGTTCTGGTGATAACCGCAGCGCTCACTGGAGTAGCAGTACCGTTAATAATCCTGCGCCAAATTCCCGTAATTGCTGTCATGATCATCATAGGGTATCTCATCAGCTTCTGGAAACTTTCAAAAACAGAAAAAGAAGCGCGGTTGAACCCCGTCGAAACGCAGAACGTGAACTCAAACCTCAAACGATTCCTGATCGCGTTTGCACCGATCATGGCAACGATAATCGCAGTTGTTGCCTTGGATGCTGCAGGTCTGGGTCTTGCCGGCATAGGCTTGGATGTTTGTGTAGCTACGTTTGTAGGCATAATAGTGTTAGTGTTGATAGCTAAGCCGAGTCGACAAGTTTTGGTGAAGCCCCTGAGGAGCTGGGAGATCTATGGCATCACGTTGGCGGCTTATGGTGCGTTCCTGTTGAGAAACGTAACTGTTGCCACGGGCATCTCTGAGATCCTTAAAGCGTTTGTCGTTAACGGCGGTGTTGACGTCATTATATTGCTGACCCTTGTTCCAGCTGTTCTGGGTTTCGTCACTGGCTCTCCTTCGGGCGGGGTGGCCATAAGCGTCTCAATTCTGGCTGGCTTGCTGGCTTTTTCGCCAAAAACAGCTGCTTTGCTTTTCATGAGCGCGTATTTGGGCTATTTGATTGTGCCTTCACATTTGTGTCTGGCGTTCACTGTGGATTATTTCAAATGCTCGATGGGTAAAGTGTACAAGTACATAATTCCTTCGTTTTTGGTGTCATTCATAGCTGCTCTGCTGGTTTACTTTCTAGCCTGACATGACTGGAGCCTAGAGAAAACAAAGGTGAACCGTGTCGAAGATTGTTTCACAAGGCATAAATGATGATAGCGACTTATGTTTAGCGTGTTGAGTCTACTTTCTCGTTGACAATGAGACACGATAGAGTGAGAGAGGGCACCTAATGGATAGGGAAAAGCCGGCAGTCTCCATGGCAATGTTCTTATTGCTTATCGTAGGCTTGGTGGCAGTAGCCCTAGGTTCTTCAGATTTCATGTTTAACAGAAAAGCTAGGGCAGCAACGGGAACGTTCTCAATTGCAGACGATTACTTTCCTGATACTCTACCTCCTCCAACCGAGTGGAACAAAACTTTTGGAGGCGCTGCTTGGGATGTGGCAAACTCGGTAATTGAGACAAATGATGGAGGCTTCATGCTAGCAGGCTGGACTCAGTCTCACGGAGCCGGAGGCGGCGACTTCTGGTTGGTAAAAACCAATTCTGCCGGGCGAGCGCTTTGGAATCGAACTTATGGTGGAGCAGATTATGATGAGGCTCATTCTGTGATTTTGTCCAGTGATGGAGGATACGCGCTCGCTGGAGTCACACGGTCTTATGGCGCTGGAGTTACAGATTTCTGGCTGGTCAAAACCGACTCGAACGGTAATCATCAGTGGAATCAAACTTACGGTGGAGCAGGCTACGACTACCTTTTTTCTGCAATTAGAACGAGCGACGACGGCTACGCATTGGCTGGCTACACAGAATCGTACGGTCAAGGCGGAGACTTCTGGCTAGTCAAGACGGATGTCAATGGAATCATGCAATGGAGCGAAGCGTATGGAGGAAGAGGCTCGGAGGAAGCTCGCTCAGTGATTCAAACCAGCGACGGCGGATATGCGCTTGCAGGCGAAACCGATCCTGCTGGAGCGATTGAACCAGACTTCTGGTGGGTCAAAACAGCAGCAGATGGAAGAAAGCAAAGAGATCAATCATATGGAGGAGTGAATCCTGAGGGCGCCTACTCACTAGTCCAAACGTCTGATGGAGACTATGCGCTAGCTGGCTACACCGAATCATGGGGAAATGGAATACTTGGCTATCCGGATTTCTGGCTGGTCAGGATAGACTCGATGGGAAGAGAGCTTTGGACTCAGGCTTATGGAGGTTTAGATGGCGACTCTGCTGAGTCCTTGATTATCCTTGCAAGTGGTGGTTACGCAATTGCAGGCGCAACGCTGTCTTATGGCGCTGGCTACTGGGATTCCTGGCTGATCACGGTCAATTCTGCTGGGAACCTGAACTGGAGTCAAACGTATGGCGGTGTAGGCTACGATTTTGCCTATTCGATGATTGAGACTAGCGATAGAGGCTTTGCATTAGCTGGCGACACATTCTCCTATGGTGGGGGAAGCGGTGACATGTGGCTTGTTAAGGTTGAAGGCAGCATTCCACGACATGACGTAGCTGTCATTAATTGTGCGTCCACTAAGACGGTGGTGGGTCAAGGCTACTCAGCACTTATCAACGTGACTGTTGAAAATCAAGGCAACCGCTTGGAAATGGTGAACGTAACCGTATACGCTAATACAACTGTCGTTGATGCTCTTTCAAGCCTTCAGATAATAACACCTGGTGGTATCCAGGTCCTTTCATTCACTTGGACCGCAATTGAAGGAGAGTTTCCGAAGGGCAACTACGCCTTAAGCGCTGAGACAGTGATTCCTCCGCCAACGGTTGATGCAGATCCAACGGACAACTTGCTCGCCAACGGTTTGATAACTGTTTCATTACCGGGAGACTTGAGCAGTAACGGCAGGGTTGATGTTTTCGACCTATATCGGCTTGGAAGGGCATTTGCTTCGACGTATGCTAGCTCCAACTGGAATGCAGATTGCGACATAGATAGCAACGGCACTGTCGATAGTGCAGATTTGTCCATAACAAACGAAAACTACGGAAAAGCCAGTCGCTGATGCGGAAAACCGTCATGATTCATTGTCCTAAATCGCGAAGAAGGTTTTTGTTTTCTTGCAAGAAAGAAGTTGGAAAATCTTTTAAACTAAACGAGTGTACCAAGTATGGGGGCTGACTTACTAGAATTTCCAAACCGCGAATGTCTCATGTTTCATGCCCCTTGAGCGCCCCAAGGAGGCGCAATGAAAAAAGTTTCCACTAAAAAGAGGAGAAAGAGAGAAAGGGAGAGACAGAAATTGAAACGCTTAGCAATATCCTTAACGTTTGCACTACTACTATTGGCTCCTTCAGTGTTCATTGCACCAAGAGCAGAAGCAGCTAGCACAGAATACAATTACCTCTCAAAGATAGACCGAGACTTGATGAAGCTAATCAGCAACAGCGAAAGCCAATCCGTAGACACGATTGTCGTTGCTTCGCGAGGCTTAGACTCTGTGCGCCAATTGGTTCTGTCGTACGGAGGCACTGTCAGATTTTCGTTGGAGTCCATTAATGCGCTCGCGGTCACTGTTCCGTCGACCAGTGTGGAAAGCGTTGCCAAGAGCAGTAGCGTTAAAAAGATTTGGTTAGACCAGCAAGTGAGCCTTAAAGCGCAGGCTGATGTCTCAAACATCAAGGCAGACCTAATACAGAGCATCATCAACAAGGTTGCAGACAAGAAAGCGAGTGCTGAGACAACCGGCGGAGACAAGGCATTCCATGAAGGCTTGAATCCTGAACTCTACACAATCCCTGAAGAGGGAATTGTGAGCGCCGCGAAAGAGAAAGAGACCGACATTAGTTTGTTCGAAATCGGCTTAGCTGACGTTACGCCACAAACTTACTTCACATATCAGGTTGGAGCTGAAAACCTGTGGGCCATGGGATATACTGGAGCAGGAACTTACATAGCCGTCTTGGATGTTGGCGCCACAGCAGCGCATCCAATGATAAGTAGCGCTATCGTGGGCGGTCACTCCACAGTTCCATCAGAACCCAACTGGGACTCAGTCTCGGCAACGCACGGCACTATGACTTCAAGCATGGCAGTAGGCAGACCCGTTATTGCAGTAATGCCCGACACTTACAGCCTCGCTAGAGCCGTAGCAAGGTGGTTCCCAAGCAAAATCATACCGCCAAGAACATACCCGTGGGGCACTATCCCAGCGGGATATGTCGGCATTGCCTTCATCGGCGAAGCACCAAGCGCTGGGCTGTGGGTAGAGAAGGTTTTGACTTTCGGTGGAAGCGGCGCCATCTCTTGGATCTTGGCAGGCATGCAGTACGTGCTCAACTTGCGCAGAACTACGCCCTACCACATCGACGTTGTAAGCATGAGCCTAGGATTGCCAATGCCATGGAGCGCCATAAACGACGGCACAGACCCATGGTCACTAATGGTGAACGTGCTAGCCTACTATGGAATAACCGTGGTTCAATCATCTGGAAATGCAGGTCCAGGCGCGTTCACGATAACTCAGTCTGCGGTGGCTGACAAAAACGTCGGTGTCGGAGGATACGTCTACGCTCGCATGTTGAAAACATACCTGGACGCATACTACGGCTACGGATACTCAGATCTCTACGCTCACATGGGCGACGATGAAGAAATGGTGTTCTACTTTGCAAGCAGAGGCCCAACCCGCGACTACCGAACAGGAGTTGCAGTTGTGGCTCCATGCGCTTTCACAATAGGCGCTGGCGATACAAGTAGCATGTACTGGGGCGCTGGAACCAGCTTCTCCGCACCAAGAGTTGCAGGCGAAGCCTTGCTCTTGATTCAGTATTACAAAGCGTACAAGGGCATGTATCCAACTCCAGAGACCGTTAGAGCCGCCATCGTGGTGGGCGCGGACTACATTCCAGGCTACCACAAAATCGAAGAAGGTGGCGGACGATGGAACCCCTACAAAGCAGCAGGTGAAATCCTAAAGAAAAACGTCGTTGGGCAAGCAAACAACATTCTGGACGTCAACAACTTCCACGACTTGCGTGTCACCGGCGCACTGTCCTTCACAAACGGCGTAGCCGAACAGACAATTCAATCATTAGGCATCGAACACTATTCCCGGTTCTACTTCAGCTTGTCCGACCCAGACATGTACAGGATTTCGATAACCAACATTGCTGAAACCCTCCCGGGCGGCAACACTCTCTACATGTGGGTGTTTGACCCGAAGGGCGACTTGGCCAACATAGGCATGGCGTGGACAAGCGGCGGCACTGTCCTGAATTACGGGCAGACAGGATACTACTACTACCTTGTCGGCGAAACACAGTACAGCGGCGTTTACAAGTGGAACCAGCACTGGACACCGATGGATCCGGGCATATGGGAAGTAGTCGTTGAAAACGACTACTACAGCTGGGAACCAGTGGGCTATACCATTCGAGTGGAGAAAAGCGAAGTATCAATGAGCGCTTCGGCTTCCAAAGTCACACTTAGAAACGACGGAGTAGACTTGGGTTTGAGCGCGCCAGGAGGTCTGAAAGCCTACGAAGGCAACACAGCCTCATTCTCTGGCTCGGTTAAGCAAGGTCAAGTCTATGGCACAGCTTTCAACGTCCTTCCGGACACTAAGGAACTGCTTGTGACTCTAGACTGGGACGACGATTACACAGACAAATATCCAGCTGACCTAGACCTCTACCTGATCGACCCGTTTGGAACTATGTGGGTTGCTTACGATCCACCGAACAGCCCGATGGGCATATTCGGCGCCACGGTGAACATTCCAGAAACAGATTACTTCGGAGATTACACCGCCGCCAACATCAGAGCAGGAACATGGACGATTCTTGTCGCTGGCTACAAGATCACGCCAGTTACAGCCCAAGAGAACTTCCTAATCTCGATTGAGGGCAGGATTAGAGATGCTACAAGACCTACAAAGGTTTACAGCGTCGAGAGTCTTGACTATGACTTTGAAATGCCAGGTGTGGCGAATCAACTGTTTTCAGGCGACGACACATATGCGGCTTACACGTTGCCATTCAGCTTCCCATTCTACGACGGCAGAGACTACACCACAATCTACGTTGGCTCAAACGGTTACATAACTTTCGACGCGGGCTTCTCACAGTACTATGACCTTTGGAATTTGTTCTTACAGCATCCTATGATTGCAGCGATGTCCATGGACTTGGTAACATCAGCCTACGCAATACCCCATGGCAACTACGTCACGATATTATGGCACGGACGCGCTTTCGGAGTGCCGCCAGACCGCAACCTGATGCTTGTACAACTGTATGACAACGGCGACATAGTGATGTCCTACAGCGACTGGATAAGCGGATATGGTGGATTGAGCAAGGGCGACGGCGCAGCGTACATGACGATATCGCCAGCGGATTTGACTGCGTTCAAGTTCGCGTATTCGTACACGCCAATTATAATCGATGCCTACACCTACTCCGTCAGCAGCATATCTTACTTCTGGGAAACAGGCGGCACACCAATATTCAGCGGCGACGACACCTATGGCACGTACGCGTTGCCCTTTAGCTTCCCATTCTATGGCACAAACTACAACACCATATACGTTGGCTCAAACGGCTACATCACCTTCAACCAAGGTTACACGTATTACACTGACAGCAGCATTTGGAACATGTTCTTGACCACACGAACCATAGCGGTTATGGGAAGCGACTTGGTCACAACTGGCTACGTGACAGATCATGGCAACTACGTTACAATACGCTGGTACGGACGCGCTTACGGAGTCCCGCCAGACCATGAACTCATGCTCGTTCAACTCTACGATAACGGCAACATACTAGTGTCCTACACTGACTGGATAAGCGGACGAGCCGGAGTGAGCAAAGGCGACGGCGCCACATACATCACGATTTCACCAGCAGACAGCACGGCATATCAGTACACTTACGAGCACACCACCATGGAATACCGACTGGTCAGTTACACTGTCACAAGCGAACAATTCTTCTGGGAAGACATTGTCATGCCTTTGGTTTCAGGCGACGACGCATACGCAACATATGTTGTGCCGTTCAGCTTCCCGTTCTGTGGAAGCAGCTATTCCACCGTCTATGTGGGCACCAACGGTTACATCACGTTCCTCCAAGGCTACACCAGCTACTCTGGGCTTCTAGGTCTGTTCATGAGCACACCAATGGTCTCCGCTATGGCTAGAGACTTGGTGACATCGGTCTACGCTATCAACCACGGAACCTACGTTACCTTCCTATGGATTGGCAGAGCATTCGGCGAACCCACGTCGAACGTACGCCCCTTGGTGCAAGCCAAGCTACACTCCGACGGCGCTGTAGTTCTGTCCTACGCTGATTGGCTCACTGATGCGGAAGTTGCAGGAGTCAGCGACGGTGATGGCGTCAACTACGTCACTATTAGTCCAGACGACTTGACAACGTTCAGGATAACAGTCTCTGCAATCATTCCGGCAGCTGTTGAATTCGCTAACCAGAACCCATGGCTTCCCGCAGGCGCAACAGTGGAAATCTACTACACAGCTCATGTTCCAGGAAACTACATCTTCGTGGCGAAACACTACTGGGTAGAGAAATTCTTCAGAGACGGCGGAGTCTACGCATGGATCTTCGGACGCTTCCTCTACGACAACGCAGAAGCAAACCACTAGACAACAAAACTAACAGAATCCCATCTTCCCTTTTTTTTTGTTGAGGTTTCAGGAAAGAAGAACAAGCACAAGCTAGGCTTCATTTAGTCGGTTGATGACAATTCATTAGTGGTGCCGAGGGCCAGATTTGAACCGGCGACAACCCGGTCTTCAGCCGGGTGCTCTCCCAAGCTGAGCTACCTCGGCCCAGCGCAACGTGCTATCAACTTCAATGCATGGCTGTTTTTAAGTTTTCTTAATTGCACTTGCAGTTTGTGTACGTGTGTCGATAAGTTTTTCTACCTATGTCAACTGCAAATAAGTGAGAAAAGGGTGATACACCAGCCTTTAGTGCTGCCGTAAGAGGCTTAAGAGCGTCAACTGGATGTAGGGCTCAGCAATAGGTAAAATCTTCCGTAGAGCGGGCCACTCGCCCTCATCTCCCCCTACGAGCCCGAGGGGCCTCTTGCTCGGAGGTTCATCTCCGCCTTCGACGCGGCCTTGCGGAAACAGTCACAAGGCAAACGAACCCTTTTTCTTTTAAAAGGGTCTTTGTGTGATTTTACTCCTTCCTCTCTCTAACATCCAATCATAATCGCATGACTCCTTATCTCCTTTGTGGAAGATACTTCTAGAAGACAAAGCGCAATCTTTCAAGTGGGCCGGGCAGGATTCGGACCTGCGACCTCCGCCGTGTGAGGGCGACGTCCTAACCAGACTAGACTACCGGCCCTGAAACGAAGAGTCAAACACTCCATATCCAAAGTCACAAAATAAAGGTTATCATGCCTCAGCCATGGTAGAAGAAGGCTAAAGGGAAAGGGCGCCTTCTTCTTTTGAAATTTGTTTTCCCCCAGCGCATTCAACATGCTGGGTGATGATGTCACTAGGAACAGACTGACGACGACACCCACACAGAGAAACTGACGAAAGAGGCAATAGATCGCACAATGTGAAGTATGTTACTTGACTATTTCGCGTTTCTTCCAGCGCAGGTTCTTACCATGGCACTTGCGACATTTCACGGCTGATCCAGCATTTCGAACGCCACAGTCACGACAAATTTTCATGTACAACCTATGCTGCTGCGCAATAGCTTTCTTAAAAGGATCAGTAATCGGCATTGGGTCGTCAACTCATAAGCTGGCTAGGTTCCACATGCCACACATGCAAATAACCTTTTCCATGCCGAATGAAAATGACGTATCGCCTCCCATCGCTTGCCCCCAAACATGAGAAGCACGCCAGGAGCAATAGTGAGTCTGCCATCAACAGAAACGCACCCGTAAACAACTACTCTGGGTCTACTCACAGCTCGGCGTTCCCCCGCAATCTTGCCTCAAGCAGCATGGTATCTGCAGTTTTGCGTAAAAAGCACGCGGAAACTCCCACAAGGTCTTCCGCCGAGCTAACTTAGCTTGGTTCTTAAACTTTAAGTATTTCCATCCTAATATGATGTGATTTCACTTTCAGAGAACCACAAAATGCAGAAATCCTCACCGCTCATAGTACTAACAGGCCCATCTACAGAGATGAGCGACTACGAAGGCAACTTAATCATACCCTTCGCAGCCGGCTTTTCCAAACCATGGTTCATACCCAGATTCTTTCTGAAAAAAACGTTCTTCAAACCCGTACCGTCAAACAGCCTAGAGGTAACAAAAGCCCCCCTCAGCCTACGAAGACTCGAAGCCAGCCTAGTTAAGTCGGGATTCAAACCTCAAGACATAGCTGTGGTGCACCCTGATGATCTAGAAAAAACTGTGGGACCTGATACAAAAGTCATAGGAATCTCAGCAAAAGACCCATTTGGCTTCGCATACGTATCATTAACATACTCCTCAGTCTTCGACCTAGGCGAACCCATAAACAAAACCGAATACAAGCGACTCATCAAAAACGTCAAAAGGGCTCAACAGAAAAGCGGAGCAAAAATAATCGTTGGAGGCCCTGGGTCATGGCAGTTTCTGCGCCCCGAAGTCAACAACACGTTCCAAGTGGACGTTGTGTTCACGGGCGAAGGAGACGTAACGGCGCCCGAAGTCTTCTGGAAACTCGTCAAAGGTCGAAATTTGCCCAAAGTGATCGAAGGAAAGCAAGTTGACATCGACGATATTTCCCCAATAATCAAACCTACCATCTACGGCGCAGTTGAAATATCAAGAGGATGCGGAAGAGGCTGCGGCTTCTGCTCACCAACCATGGTACGCAGGAAGGTCATCCCTGTAGAAAGAGTCGTTCATGAAGTCAAGTTGAACGTCAGCTGTGGCGTGCGCGATGTTCTCCTGGTGACTGAGGATATTTTCATGTATGGGGCGAAGGGGGCAAACTTCGTTCCCAACAGAGAGGCTGTCAACGGTCTCCTAAACGCTGTCAGCAACATCAATGAAGTTGAATCAATTCAAGTGACGCATGCAAACCTAGCCACCGTTCACGCTGACAAGGCATTAGCTGGACAAGTAGCTGAAACTCTAAGGGAGAAGTCGAAATGGGCATTCAGGAACAAACAGGTCGCAGCTGTTGAAGTAGGCATTGAAAGCGGCAGCCCCAGGCTGATTGAGAAATATATGGCTGGAAAATGTAGACCCTTCAAACCTGATGAATGGCCCGAGACTGTTCTGTCTTCGCTTTCTTTCATGGAGGACCATGGCTGGGTAGCGCTTGCCACAATCCTGATGGGCTTACCAGGGGAAACCCCTGAGGATACACAGCACACGATTAAGCTCATTCAGAACATTGACAACTTGGGCTTGAACACATTTCTCGTTCCATTAATATTCGTCCCTCTGGGAACGTGCAGTCTCAGAGACTCAGCGCTGAAGTTCTTCAACGACCTTTCGGAAACGCAAGTCGAAGTCTTTGCCTCAGCTTGGGAACACAACATTAGACTCTGGGGACCCAGCTTTTTCAACCATCCGCCATACACATCAAAATGGGCTAAACTAGGTTTCAAATTTCTCTGCGATCTTCTATACAACTTGAAATATCGCCGAGGCGACACAGGGAGAAAGACAATAGCCCGAAGAACTCTTGACGCAATAAACCAAGCAATGTAGAGCAAAAGAGAATCTTCCTGTAACTAAAACACGCAGTCAGATTATCATTTTTCGAATCTTGTTGGCATCTATTTGAAGCGGGGGTTTCTACGAAAAGCTAGGCATTTGTCCATGAAGTTTTGTATAACCCGCTTCCGCATTTCATCTACGAACGTAGAAGCTGTCATTGAATCAGTCTCCGAGTCATACTCCACTTGTCTGATACATTCTTTTATAAGATTTTTCGCTACTGTTCTGCGTCAGAATCCGACCGCGGCGTAAGGCTTTTCAACTTCCGAGTCAAGTCAAACAAAGAGCTACAACATATGCTGAAGGAGCCATGCTTAGGTTGAAGGATTTTGACGAGTTATTTTGGGAGTCAGTGCATTCGACAATCGCATGGATCTTTGGGGAAGCTCCCTCTGAGTTGATGTGTGGACTTGCGGAAAGACAGGCTTCTCTGAAGCGCGAGGAGAATGGAGTTAAAATTGAGGTTTTCCATGATTATCTAGAGAAATTGCTCGGTTCCGAGCGAACGCAGGTTGTGTGGGCCGCTAGCCTTAAGTGCTTGGTCATCAACCTGAAACAGGAGTATGAGGAGATAAAGAAGCACCTTTCGTTGCTAGACCAGCTGTATGAGGCTAAATTCAAGCTTCTAGTCGCGGCTGATAGTGAGAAGAAATCTGTGTGCAATTGATACTTGAAGGATACGCAGTGTTTGAGTCGGACTCTGAATATGTATGACTACTTATATTCAGACTCCATTTTCATACACGTTAAATCATCGGACAAGAGCACAAGTATCTGGCGGAGCAGGCGCTTGAAATGGTCTCACGTGTTCACTGTTCTGAGGATTGCAGTACAAGGACTCAGACGCATGGTGAAGAAACCCTTAGCAAAAGAACAAAATTCATCATAACCATACCCAAGAAATGGGACCAAAAAGGGTCATAGGGCAAGTTTCTGTGAGGAAAATTAAGTGCAGAGACAACAGATTCAAATATGTCGCATGCCACAAATGCGACGCACCTCTCTACAAGCAAACAGCTTATCACACAAAAAGGCAATATTACTGTGAGGAATGCCACAAAGAAATCTACTACTGAAGAAACATCCAACCAAACCAAAGACACACGGTCAAAATGCAAATAGAACAAACGCAACCCTTTGTCTTGACGGAACATTCTGGTAGAAGAAGGCTAAAGGGAAAAGCCACCTTCTTCTTTTGAAATTTCTCTTCCCGCAGCCCCAAAAGCAACAGCATTTATGGTAAACGCCACTTTTAGCAACATTGAGCGTCACTCTTGACAACATAGAACGTGCGCTAAACCCACGCCAAACAAACCCAAAACACAACCACAAACAAAAACAAACCACAAAACACAAACAGAACAAGCTCAGCTCAGCCTCTTGAAAATTTTTCCACACACTAATACACTCTACCTGACAAGAGTGCGGGGGGTGGGACCCCCACCCAACTTTACCGGTAAAAGCATGTTGTACTATGCACGGCGAAAGTTCGAATCCCTCTCGCGCGCGGTTTGGCTTAAACACCTCTGGACGAACTATAAGCCTACTTTAAGTGGCGTTCTATATCCTTTCGCCACCAACCTTTTGTGGATGGAGTTCTTCAAAGCGCCCAGTCCTTCTCCTGTCTTTGCGCTCACTGGGAATACGTGCTCTCCAACAGCAAATGGATAACC